>JBFFRZ010000081.1:0-9891 GCA_041572715.1 Gammaproteobacteria bacterium | reverse complement strand
TCGTAATTTCACCGGCACGATGGAAGCAAATGCAGAGTTCACCGTATCGGCGAAAATAGACGGTCGCATCGATGAACTCAAGGTTGATCTGGGCGACATGGTCAGCCGAGGGCAGCTGGTGGCAGTGCTCGACAGTGCAGAATACCAGCAGGCGGTAGCGCAGGCCGAAGCGGATAAAGCGGTTGCTGCGGCGAACCTGGCGGAGGCGCGAAGCCAGTTGGTTATCGCCGAGAGAGAACTGCAGCGGTTGGACAGCCTGACCAAAAAAGGCATCAGCTCTGCATCGCAGCGTGATACAGCCAAGGCGGAACAACTTGCCAGGGGTGCCCATGTGCAAGTGTCGCAAGCACAGCTGGCGCGGGCCGAAGCTCAACTGGAGACAGCGCGTATCCGGCTGGCCTATACACGGGTCAGGGCGTCATGGCAGGGTGAGCATGAAAGCCGTGTGGTAGCGCAACGGTTTCTTGATGAGGGCGAGATCGTGGCCGCAAACCAGCCCTTGCTGCACATCGTGGATCTCGATCCTATTATTGCGGTTTTTTATGTTACCGAAAGGGATTATGCGCAGTTGGCACTGCAACAGGAAGTGGAACTGCTGACAGACGTTTACCCCGGCGTAGTCTTTGAAGGACGCATCTCACGCATTGCCCCGGTATTCGACGAAGATACCCGCCAGGCAAGAGTAGAGGCAACAGTCATCAATGATGATGGCCGACTCAAACCGGGCATGTATGTACGCGCCCAGGTTGTACTTAAAATGGTTGAACAGACGACCGTGGTGCCGGAGCAGGCGCTGACGACCCGCGAACGGCAGAAGGGTATCTTCATCATCAAGGAGGGAAGCGAACAGGTTGTATGGCGGCCGGTTCAGGTCGGTATTCGTGAAGCCAATATGATTCAGGTCACTGGTTCCGACCTGAAAGGCCGGGTAGTTACCCTGGGGCAGCAACTGCTTGATGATGGCACCAGGGTGCTCATCCAGTCGAGGAGAAAACTCGAATGAACCTGGCGCTGGCGAGTGTGCGTCGCCCTGTTTTCACCACCATGGTCACGCTGATGGTGGTGGTCATGGGCAGCGTGGCGCTAACACGGTTGCAAATTGATCTTTTGCCCAGTATCGAGTTGCCGACGATCACGGTACGCACGCAGTATGAAGGTGCAGACCCGATCGTTATGGAGCGCCTGGTTACACAGATTGTTGAGGAAATTATCTCTACGGTGCCCGGCGTACAGGAGATCACTTCCGAGTCGTATGAAGGTAACAGTCGCTTAAGGGTGAGTTTTGCCTGGGGTACCAATATCGATGCGGCCGCGGTTGACGTGCGGGCCACACTCGAGGATGAAATTAGCGAGTTACCCGATGACATTATCGGACCAAGGGTGGGCAAATTTGATGTTGATACCTTTCCGGTTGTATTACTGGGTATTTCCAGCAGGCTGGACCCGGTTGAATTGACCCAGATCGTGGAAGACCAGGTGCGCTACCGCTTCGCGCGGGTACCCGGTGTGGCACAGGTTGACCCCTGGGGCGGATTCACCCGCGAGGTACGGGTAGAACTGGATCCGGACAAACTGAATGCGCTGGGCCTGCCATTGAATGACATAACCAGTGCGATCAAGGACTCGAACCTGGATTTGCCTGCCGGAAAGATTGAGGAAGGCAAGTATGAAGTGACACTGCGTGCACCGGCGGAGTACAGCAATCTCCAGCAGATCAGCAACACGGTGATCGGTCGGCGTGATGGTGTGAGGATCACGCTTGGACAGGTGGCCACTATCAAGGATACCTATGAAAAATTGACGCGCATTATTCGCGTCAATGGCGAGCGTGGTTTGCGCATCGCAATTCGTAAACAACCTGAATCGAACACCGTGGAAGTGGCCGGTCGCATACTTGCGGAAGTCGATGAGATCAATCGGCTGTTCCCGCAAATTAAGATTGTGCCGGTCATCAACCAGGGTAATTTTATTGAACGTGCGATTTCCAATGTCGCCCAGTCGCTACTATATGGCGGATTGCTGGCGGTATTGGTATTACTGTTCTTTTTACAGAACCTGCGCAGCACACTGGTGATTTCCATGGCGATCCCTATTTCGCTGATTGCCACCTTTGGCCTGATGTTTTTCGGTAACTTCACGCTCAACCTGATGTCGCTCGGCGGACTGGCACTCGGTGTGGGCATGATGGTAGACAGTTCCGTCGTCGTTCTGGAAAACATCTATCGACAGCACCGCGAGGCCGGGCTGGAAGCGGAGCAGGCAGCGGTCCAGGGTACCGGGCAGGTGGCATCTGCCGTTATTGCCGGTACCGTGACTACCCTGGTTATTTTTCTGCCATTGATCTTTGTGCAGGGCGTGTCGGGTGTACTGTTCAAGGAACTCGCCTTCGTCATCATGTTTTCCCTGTTCTGTGCATTGTTGGTTGCATTGAGCCTGGTACCGATGCTGGCATCAAAGTTTCTTGCCGGCGACCGCAAGGATGGTGTTGGCGATCAATGGGCCGGTCTTTCAACCCGGGCAGAGCAGACACTGAAGAATATGGAAAACAGTTACCGGGACTTGTTGCAGCGTCTGTTGCTGCATCCGTGGCGGGTCTTGTGGGTTGCCCTTGGCCTGTTTGCAGCGAGCCTGTTACTGATACCGTCCATTGGTACGGAGTTCATACCACCCAGTGACGAAGGAGAGGTTCGGGTCACCGGTGAAATGGAAGTAGGTACCCGCCTGGAACTGATAGACCGGCAGTCGAGGATCATGGAAAAAATGGTGCTGGATGCAGTGCCTGAAGCCATATCATCGGTCGTCAGTGTAACCGCCTCCGGTACCCGCGGTAGTGCCAAGGCCAAGTCGGAGATACGCCTGTCATTAACGCCGGCGAGAGACCGAGAGCGCTCCAACCAGGACATTGCCAATGACCTGCGCAGCAGGCTGCAGGGAAAGATACCCGGTATGACCATCCGCACGCGTGCGCCCAAGGGACAGTTTCTGCTGGAACGATTGTTGCGTAGTGAAGACGGTGTGACGGTGGAAATCCGCGGCTTTGACCTGGATACACTGAACCTGCTGGCTGAACAGGTGCAGCAGGTAATCAAGGATGTCCCAGGTATCACTGATATTGAACTCAGTCGTGAGGCCGGGGTGCCACAGCAGGAAATCGTAGTGGACCGGGCAAAAACAGCGGACCTGGGCCTGACTGTGCGGGACGTTGCCGAGGCGATACAGATCACGGTGGCCGGCGCCAAGGCCAGCGAATATCGCGTTGAGGGTAATGCTTACCGAATCCTGGTGCAGTTACAGGATGCCGAAAAACGCACGATGAACGAAATACTGGATCTTACAATACGCACTCCAGAAAACCGCCTGGTGGCGCTACGCAACCTGGTTACCAGCACCAAAGGCTTTGGCCCGGTGACCCTGCAGCGCAAGGATCAGCAGCGCATTATCACCGTGGTTGGGAATGTCGCCGACCGTGACCTTGGTTCGGTGGCCCAGGAAGTGCAGCGGCGACTTAACAAGATTGTACGGCCCATCGGTTATGACCTGAACATTGCGGGTAACTTTGAGGAGCAGCAAAAAGCATTTCAGGAACTGGTCGTGGCACTATTGCTTGCCCTGGCACTGGTGTACATGGTGCTGGCTTCACAGTATGAATCTTTTCTCGACCCGTTGATTGTCATGCTGACAGTACCGCTGGCCGCCATCGGGGTATTGCTTACCCTGTTCATTACGCAGACGACGATGAACCTGCAATCCGGCATTGGCTGCATCATGCTGGGTGGAATTGTGGTTAACAATGCGATCCTGCTGGTCGACCAGGCCAGCCGCTTGCGTCGTGATGGCATGGATACGAGAACTGCTATAGGCGAGGCGGGCAGGAGAAGACTGCGCCCGGTATTGATGACGACATTCACCACGATACTTGCATTATTGCCGCTGGCGCTGGGCATTGGTGAGGGCGCAGATGCACAAGCGCCGCTCGCGCGGGTCGTTGTCGGCGGATTGATTTCCTCCACACTGATCACACTGGCCCTGATACCGGCTGTCTATGCCTTGCTGCACCCAGACCGAAATAATGATGGAGAAGTTAACGCATGAATGAAGAAAACAGATCGGGCAACTGCCCGAAAGCTGCCCTGGCTCTGGGTGCCATCATGATCTCGATCGCCGCGGTGCTGATCGGGGGTTATGGCGCCTCTCAATTGACGGCAACCTATCTCATTGAGCGCAATATCAACAAGGATACACGTGATATGCAGCGCCAGGTCAAGGCACTACAGCAGTTGCGCTCGGGCGATCTGGCCGGGGCGATTGAAGTGCTTGAATCCAGACTGGATGACAATCTCGTGCTGCTCGATCCGCAGAAGCCTTATGAAGGGTTGGGCGAGCAAACTCAGTTAAACATTAAACAGGCAATCAAGGCGGCAAAAGATTATCGGGCGCAATATCCGAGATCATCGTCCCGTCCACATGTCGATGATATGGTCAGGCACTTGTTTGAAAAAACCAAATCCTGAAGCGCCTCTCGTTATTGTCATCTCCCCGGTAAAGGGGCTCTGCCTGTAACGATCTCGGGCATCGTCGGGGTGCAGGCTTCCCTGCCTGTCATTAGCAGGCGAAAACCATCATCATGCCGGTATGGTGATCGGCTGTGTTATGCAGCCTTGAGACAGTCAGTGCGCCACAGGCAACCGTCCTGGTCACAGTATCCGTCAGTAGGGGTCGCGAAGCAGTCAAAGTTGCCTTCAGACTTCTGTATGTTTCGAATGATCTCTGCTTTTTTGAGTTTTGAAGTTTTAACACCGTACTGCTTGGCCAGTACCTTGATTTCAGCTAATTGCATATCGATTCTCCAGTGGCGGTTTATCTTGAGTGATACTAGTAACCTGTTACGACAGTTTGATAACAGTTGTCCAGATTTGAAATGCAAGAAAAAAGCCAGATTATACAAGCTGCTAACTTATTGATTTTTAGTGCGGCGCAACGGGGACTTATATTCTCGGTCGCCAATTGCGCTCGATAATGGTGCAGTAACGCACACGAATTGTGCCATGGCCTGTTGGCTGCGAATGACAGATAAGGGCCTTAAGACGTACCGAGAAAATAGATTTCAGGGTATACGAGGATCGATACAAGCACGCAAACCTGCATGATGATAAACGGGATGACGCCCTTGTAGATGTCGACGGTAGTTACTTCCTTTGGAGCAACGCCTTTCAGGTAAAACAGGCTGAAACCAAAGGGAGGTGTCAGGAAACTGGTCTGCAGGTTCATGGCAATGAGTATCGCAAACCAGAGCATATTGATTCCCAGCGCTTCTGCAATGGGGGCAAGTATCGGCACGATAATAAAAGAGATTTCGACAAAATCGATAAAGAAACCAAGCGCCAGGATAATCAGCATGGACAGGATCAGGAATCCCCATTTCTCACCGGGCAAAGCCAGCATAAACTCTTCAACGATGAGGTCACCACCGGTATAGGTAAATGCCATGGAGAATGCCGTGGCGCCGATTAATATTGCGAATACCATGGCGGTAATCTTGACTGTTTCCCGGGCGCTGTCCATTAACATCCCCCATGAAAACTTTCGGTAGAACAATGCAAGAATAACCGAGCCGACGCCCCCAAGCGCTGATGATTCTGTCGGTGTTGCAATGCCTGAAAATATCGATCCAAGCACGATGACAATCAGCAACAACGGTGGAATGATGGCCCTTAGTGCGACGTAGTACTGATAGGCGCGTGACTCAGTGCCGGCAAAGCGAACGGCGGGTGCGGCATCCTTTTGTGTGTTGGCGTAGACAAAAACATAAACCACGTAAAGCCCGACCAGTACCAGTCCGGGGATTGCCGCAGCCTTGAACAGGTCACCCACCGGTATACCCAGGACATCGCCCAGGATGATGAGGACGATCGATGGTGGAATGATTTGGCCCAACGTGCCTGCACCGCAAATTATGCCGCAGCTGAGTGATTTTCTGTACTTGTGCTTGATCATGACCGGCAGGGAAATTACGCCCATCGCTACGACGCTTGCGCCTACCACGCCGGTAGCCGCAGCCAGCAGGGCACCGACAAGGATGGTCGAAATCGCTAACCCGCCGCGCAGGCTGCCGAACAGTTTAGCCATCGATTCCAGTAGTTGTTCTGCCAGTCCGGTGCGCTGCAGGACGATGCCCATGAATATGAATAGAGGAACCGCCATGAGCACAGTGTTCTGCATGATGTTCTGTATACGGAATGGCATGAAGGCAAATATCTCAACACCTTCCGCATACACACCAAACAGCAGTGCTATACCGCCAAAAGTAAACGCTACCGGAAAGCCGATCAGCAGCAGGAGCAAGGCTACTGCAAACATGATAATACCGATCATTTGTCAGCCCCTGTGATGCTCAAAGCAAAAAGCCTTCTTCATGTTCAGAAGGGTGCAGGCCAAGTGCACTGTTCAGTGCTCTTAACATGAAGCCAATGCTGCTGATCATGACGCAGATAAATGACAGGGGGATAGCCGACTTGATCAGCCAGCGATAGGGCAGTCCACCCGGGTCGCCGCTGCGTTCACCGAGACTGTAGGACTCATGAGCGAAACCAATGCCGTAGTAGGTTACCAGCAGGCAAAAAGGTAAGAGGAAGAACAGTGTCCCTCCAATGTCTATTACAGCACGCTTTCCGGGACTTAACTGATCATAAATGAAATCGACGCGCACATGGCTGTTGGTCTTTAGGGAATATGCAATACCGAGCAAAAACATCAGGGAATACAGATGCCACTCAAGTTCCTGCATCCCGATCGAAACGTCATTGAATACGTAACGCATGATGACGTCGTAAAAGATATTGAGCACAAGCAGTAACAACAAGACCGCAGAAAAATTTCCTATCGCATCTGAAAAACGATTAAAAATATTTTCTGTTTTGACCAGTGGGCTCATTGCAGTATTTATCATGAAAGAAGGCAACGACCGAATGCACGGTCACTAGTTTGTATTACCAGAGCAATTTTCTGATTACTGGCTATTCAGGTAGGCCTTGTCGGAAATCTCTGTCCACGCTCTTACTTTCGCCATATAGGCCGCCTGGGAATCAATAATTTCCTTGGCCAGCGGGTCTTGCGCCGCATGTTCTGCCAGCAGCTCTGCATTTGCCTTCTTCAATGCATCGATGACCGGCTTGGGGAAGGTCTTGACCTTGATATGCGGAAAGTCCTTTTTCATGGCAGCCCAGTTTTCTCCGCTGGCATGGTAGGACAGGGCATACATATCATAGGCAGCCGCGCGCATCGCAACACGTAGAATTTCCTGCAGGTCGGCGGGCAGGCTGTCCCACTTCCTCTTGTTGATCATGAACTGCAACTCGGCTGCCGGTTCATGCCAGCCCGTGTAGTAATAGGGTGCAATCTTGTGGAAGCCCATCCTGAGGTCCAGCGACGGGCCCACCCACTCGAGTGCGTCAATCGTCTTTCTTTCAAGTGCGGTGTAGAGTTCGCTAGCAGGGATGTTGGTTGGCTTGGCTCCCAGCTTGGCAAGTACTTCACCGGCAAATCCCGGGATGCGCATTTTCAAGCCTTTGAGATCATCCACCGAGTTGATTTCTTTCTGAAACCAGCCACCCATCTGGTTACCGGTGTTGCCGCCGGGAAACGATAGCACCCCATGCTTGCCGTAAACCTTTTGCATCAGCTCCATGCCGCCGCCATAGTAGAACCAGCCATATTGCTCTGGTGCTGTCATGCCGAATGGCATCGTAGTGAAATAAAGCGCGTTGGGCAGTTTCCCTTTCCAGTAGTAGGAAGTCGAGTGACCCATGTCATACTGGCCGGCCTTGACCATGTCGAAGATGCCAAACGGCGCTTTATGCTTGTTTTTTGCATCAATGGTGATTTTCAGGCGCCCATTGGACATCTTCTCCACCATGTTTTTGAGCGAGACGGTGGTATCACTAAATATGGGGAAATTCGGTGGCCAGGACTCCGCCAGTTTTAGTCTATAGGTCTTTTCTGCGAAGGCTGGACTCAGTGTTATCGCCAGTACCAATGTAAGTAACACCTTCGCTGGTATTTTATAGATCATGCGTCCCCTGCTAGATTAAATGACTATCTGGTTTTTATGCCCGCTAATACTAAACCCCATTGGAACTATCTTCCAGAGGAAAAATTATCTAAGGTATAAATGCCCATGAAGACACACCGCATAATACTATCAATGTGGCGGTGCGAAAGGTGACAAATCTGTTAGGGTTAGCGCCATCCGATATTACAGACGTGGAAATTTACTGGTGAAAATTTATCCTGTATTAATCGCCCTGGTCACCGTCATCTTTTCGCCCTCGCTGACGGCGGATACTGTTCAAGCCCGATGTGATATCTACCCGCGCGGGTCTGATCATGCCAGCAAGATGATTCCCTGTTTTTTCTCGCAACGTCAGGGCCATGTCACCATCCGTCGTGATGATGGCGTCACGCATCAGTTGTCACCGAAAGGAGACTTATCGGGTAATTTTATTGATGACCGAGGCCGTGCCGCCTACAGGAACAGTGGTCTGGGCGACCAGGGTCTGATATTCCGGCTGCATGACGAAAGCATCTACGTTTACTGGAATACTGCAGCGCTGCATCCCGATGAAAAAGACAATCCGACCGCGCCATTCAGTACTAAGGACTATGATGCGACCACCCTGTTGCGCTGTAGCAATGTAGGGGACGCAGATTCAGCCGTTTGCCCGGCAGGTATCCTGCGCATGCAAGATGGCCAGGCATCAATCGTCATACAGAACCAGGAGGGTAAGCAGTTCACCATCAACTTCATGAAGGATTACATCAACGCCACTAACCGGGAGGCTGACGCCAGGCTGGAAGGCGATACCTGGATCGTCATTATAAATGGCAAGGAAGTTTACGAGGTGCCATTGGCCGCCATTGAAGGCGGTTAATAAATATCAATCCACCCTGTTATTTGGGTCAAAACAATACAAGCCGATGTATATGAAGCTTAATCTGATAATCACCCTGCTTACAGCGTTCTTGATATCGTCCTGTGCAGCCACACAAGATAAACAGGAAGTTATGGAACTGGCAAATACTTCATGGCAGCTGGTTTCCTACCAGTCAATGGATGACAGCCAGGGAACCACCCGGACTGATGACCCAAAGAAATACACCCTGACGTTCAGTGTGAATGGGAAAGTGTCCTTACGCCTCGACTGCAATCGCGGTACTGGAAGCTGGCAAAGCATGCCATCTGCTGATGGCAATAGCGGCTCGGTAAAATTCGGACCAATCGCGGCTACTCGTGCCCTTTGTCCGCAGCCCTCAATGGGAGAAAAACTGGCACGAGACCTAAGTTATGTTCGATCCTATCTGCTAAAAGATGGCATGCTCTACCTGTCAATCATGGCGGATGCTGGTATTTACGAGTGGAAGGCAGAATGATCATCGAGTCAACAGGTAATTACTCAGACGCAAACAGACTGCGGTATGGCTCCAGTACTTCTGGCAGTTCCCAGTCGAGTACCTTCAGTTGTTTGACCGGTACCGGTTCTTCGGCGATGAACAGCACAAGCCTCAGCCCGTCGGTGAAATAGGGGTCGTCTTCGGCATTGTAATGCGGCTCTTTAACGCTGGTTATCTGGTGCCCCCTTACGTAGCCCAGCTGGTAAATACTTTCTCCTTCCAGCAGGTCCTGCAACAGGTAAAAGCGGGCTTCGTCGACATCGGGATCGATCACATGCGTGGTTGGCGGCCATAGTCGTCCGGAAAACTTGACGCCGACATCACGGCTGATCTGGGCCAGCCAAACATGCTTTCCATGGTATTTTACTGGCGCTAGCCACAGGCGCATGTGGTTTCTTTCATCGATGATGGCACGCGACTTTTGAAAGGCGAGTTCATGCGGTC
>JBFFRZ010000080.1:0-9915 GCA_041572715.1 Gammaproteobacteria bacterium | reverse complement strand
GGAAGTGCCTGGCAGGACGGTGACTGCTCCAAGCGTATTGTGCGCGGTGGATCGTTCAGTAATACCGGGGACGGCTCAACCAATACCCGCCGCAAGTCCTACCCTGCGGGTGCAAAACTGTCTCACCTGGGCTTCAGGGTAGTCAGGGAAAAATAAAACCCGCGACTAATCTTTTTCCGGGAGACGGATTCTGGGTTCGTCATAAAACTCAATCATATTGCCTTTGTTCTGGCTTGCGGGACCAGACTTCGATTCAGGCTCAACCCGCTTGCCTATTTTTTGCCTGCCATCAGCTGTAGCGGTGACGATATCTTCATGCAGTTGTTCGATATAGGGTAAGCGATAGGCTCGCGGCTCGGACTCAACTTGTTCGTCAAGGTCGATGACCCATACATAGATTGCACCCTCTGTGCCCCTCTGCTTGTCAGGCTGCACAATATGTTGAGAGACCAGCCTGAACTTCTCGGGTACCTGATCAATCACTGCCCATCCCTGCAACTGTTTCAATCCATACCAGGTCCCTGCATAAAATACGACTGACAGGAGTACGGCCATGAGCTTCACCTGCCATCGCCAGTGCGAATGAAGTCCAAGATTGAGTAGCAGTACCAGAACCGCCACATAGGCCAGCGTCAGCACCAGCAATGTCATGTAGGCTCCAATGCATACGGGGTCAGGCGTTTGGGAAGCTGGTTCATTGACTGCACTTCACCCTTTCCATTGAGTCTAAAGCGTACGAAAGTATGCTCGTCATCCTGTTGCTGCAGGGTTATTCGGTCTACGAAAATCGTTTTCAGGGTCGGATTGACCTTGTCAATGGTTAACATGACTTCGATGGGCTTCTCACTTCTTGCCTCATAGAAATAGGCATTGACAACATATTCACCGCTGATGATGCCACGCAGGGTGACCACTTCCTGGTTGATTGGATGGATCACTTCTTTACCATCAACCATGATGGTGTCATTGATTTCACCCCGGTCATCCCGATCAAGGTGTAACCAGCCTGCATCCTTCTGCAGGTAGGACACAATCTCGCCGTGCGGATCCTCCACCCAGACATCAATATCATCCGGTAAATCAGGTGGCCAGCTGAGCGTAATGATGTATTCAGCCTTCAGATTCGCTGAGCCCAGCTTTGCCAAAGGATTAACGAACATGATGGTAATCATGAACAGCATGGTGAAGCCGAGCAACGCGTTAAATAGCAGGTCGGTAAATGGATCCGTAAGATAGCCTCTACGACGCATCATCTTCTAAAGTCAGCGGCCGAAATAGGTTTCCACGACATCACTGATAATGTAAGTCAGTCGCCCTGCTGCCCTGTCCAGAAAATGATATTGCAGGCCGAGCAATAAACCGGCAAGCAGGCCGGTCAGGGTAGTGAACAGGGCAATGCGCATGCCTGAGCTCATATCCGTCAGCATATTCTGAATTGTCGTGATATCGGCATTTTCGATAACAGCAACAGAACCGAGCATCACAATAAAACCAATAACCGTACCCAGCAGGCCCAGCTTGATCATCATGTCTGCGACCAGCCAGCCGAAATCATGGCTACCTGAAATCTCCTTCTCCATGTTTTCCAGCATGACATGGCTACCGGAGGTGCATTCATTACACTGTTGGCGCAATAACTGCTTGTATAACTGATTTTGTAGCAGGCATTCAGGCAACACGGAATCACCACTTTTAACCTGGCCGTTATCAATCAGTTCAGGACGACCGCCGTGCTGTTTGATCACATCTACAATGGTCAATGCGCGATCAAGTTCGCGGGACAGAAACAGCGTGCGAAAACCGGCTGATATCGTTGTCAGAATGAAGATAAACAGAATAACGGATGAGATATAACTCTTGTCATTTTCAAACAGCGAGGCAAGGAACCCGTATTGCCAGGACAGGAATATGCCGAACACGACGACCAGCAGTATCGACAGCCACTGCAGAAAAAGTTGGTGGTTATAACGAACAGGCATGAGCTGATTCTACCCTGAGCAAGCCGGTATGCAATATCACCCTCGTTGTCGTGAAAGTAGCCACATTCGGACACGTAAAGATAGCCCCGAGGTAAAGCCTGATAGCGCAGTCTGTATATTACCTTCTTCATCCAGCAGAAACATGGTTGGTACGCCCCTGATGCCATACACTGAGCCCAACGTCCCCTCCGGGTCATTGATCACCCGGTATGAGGCTTCATGTTCCTGCAGATGTCTGACGACATCTGCAGGAGACCCGGATTGCAGTGCTATGCCAAGCACCTGGTAGTCTTCAGCAATTGAAGTAATAGCGCCATGTTCAAAACGGCATACCGGGCACCAGCTTGCCCAGAAGTACAGAAGCAGCGGTTTCCCACGGTAATCTCGCAGCGAAACCTCGCTGCCATCTAGATCTACCGAACTGATTTCCGGTGCCTTGCCGAAGACTGTGTCGCGTTGCAGCCACAACTGCCCGAGCTGCAAGGCAACAATAAAAAGCACCATGTACCCAAGGTACTTTGCCATTGTCACCAGCAGGGTGCGCCTGGAGTTTTTCTCCGGAACTTCCTGCTTGTTCATCAGGTATTGTCTTTCACTGGTATCGAAAATTCTGCAAATAATGCCTTCATACGTTTGGCCGAAACCGGCTGCCTGGTTTTCAGCTCCTGGGCAAACAGTGAAACACGATAGTTCTCAAGGGCCCAGCGTACCTCATCAAGCTCACTGCTATCATACCCTTCGGCCAGCCATTCAGTCATGGTCTGCACATATCCTTCCTGGTAGGGTTTTACCTGTAACGTCAAACGTTCGTCTCTTGATGGATCATTGCGGTAACGTTCCAGTCGAACAATCAATGCCTGCATGAACCGCGGATACTCAAAAATCCAGTCATTATGTATGTCATGAACAAAGCCCTGATACAGCAGCCAGTCAAGCTGTTGCTGCACATCATGATAGATCATCTCATGCCGCTGAATATCTCCAAGGAGTGTTCTGAGCTGCTGCCACTTCAGCATCGTTTGCTGAATACTCTGCAATAGCTGTTCACCGGTTTCAACCAGCCTGCCCCTCATGTGATCGAGAAAATCATCAAACCCTGATGAATCTGTTGGATGTATATCTTTCGGTGCGGCAAGCTGAAAGCTCAGATAGATGCAGTGTTCCATCCAGTCGTCCATCAGGCTGAGCACGGGTGGTGGAGTTAGCCATTCATTTTCAGGCAGTAGGCTATATTCCAGCAGATGCTGCTGTAACTCGCGGAAGCGTCTGAATAATGATTTCCTCTGGTCGCTCAGCGTGAGGTAGGCCAGTCTTAACACCCCCCAGTGGGTATGCTGCCCCGCCTCCGTTTCACTGGTGCATAACTCAAGGCTGACCGAATCCCCACAATCCCATATCGCAGGATACATGTTCAGCTGCTGCTTGCCATGCCTGACCTCGATGACCTCCGGCAAGCTCCCGAAATCCCAGCATACAATCCCAGCCCGGGTCCATTCATGCTCAGGCGATTCAAGGGTTTCACCTGGCACATTACGCTCATGCAACTGATCCTGCAAAGTCACCAGGTTTCGGCCGACTGCCAATACATGACCGCTGGCGTCAATCACGTTAAAGTTGAAATGCAGATGCTCCGGCAATTGCTCTGGCTGAAAGTCCGTTGACTGCAAGTCATAACCGGTCATCCGCTTCAGTTGCCGTGTTAACTGGCCCACAAGACTACCCTTGCCGTATTCAATTACCTCGACACATGCCTGTGCAAAATCCGGTGCCGGCACAAACTGCTTGCGTATGGTTTTGGGCAGGCTTTTGATTAGCGCCACGATTTTCTCAAATAACAGTCCGGGCACTAACCAGTCAAAATCACTCTGTTCCAGCCCGGCCAGAAGTATTGCAGGCACGTCCACGCTGACACCATCTACTTCATGGCCGGGATTAAAATGGTACTGCAGGGGAAAGTGGTTACCGCGTATGGTCAGGTGATCGGGATAACGTTCACGCGAGACACCAATTGCATCATGACGCATGAGCAAGTCACGGGTCATATAAAGTAGTTCGGGATTCTGTTGTTCGGCCTTTTTTCGCCATTTCTCGAAGCTATGCCGGTTATGTATGCCTTCAGGAATCAGTTCATCGTAAAAACGATAGATAACATCATCATCTACCAGCACGTCCCGCCTTCTTTGTCGGTGCTCCAGCGATTCTATGTCGTCCAGCAATGAACCATTATGTTTCCAGAATGCAGCCTTGCTGTCATATTCACGGCCGACCAGCGCCTGTTCAATGAAAATACTGCGCGCATGCTCCGGGTTGACCGTTCCGTAATTAACCCGGCGATTGGACACCAGTATGAGCCCGTAAAGACTTACCGACTCTCTGGCGCTGACATAGCCCTTGCGGGCATACCAGTGCGGCTCTGTATACTGCCGTTGCACCAGGTGTTGCGCTGCCTGTTCAATCCATCGGGGTTCAATGCGGGCAACGCTACGTGCAAACACCTGGCTTGTTTCGACAATTTCTGCCGCAACGACCCAGTCCGGAGATTTCCTGGCCACCCCTGAACCCGGAAATATACGAAAGCAGGTATTGCGCGCACCCTGGTAGGTCCTGTCCTCATCTTTATGCCCGATATGGCTCAGCAAGCCCGACAAGAGTGCCTGGTGTATCGCATCATATCCTGCTGGCTGGTGGTTGGGCCTCATTCCCATTTCTTTCACGATGCGGGACAATTGCTGGTGTGTATCACGCCATTCCCTCAGCCTCATCCAGGACAGGAACTGGCTTTTACACAGCTTGCGAAACTGGTTCGACGATAACGCCTCACGTTGTTCGTTCACATAGCGCCATAAAGTCAGCAGGCCAGAAAAATCAGAATCTGCATCACGGTAAAGCGCATGTGCCTGGTCCGCCTGCTGTTGCCTGTCCAGCGGACGTTCACGCACATCCTGAACCTCCAGCGCGGACGCGATAACAAGCAATTCACGCAAACAGCCAAGTGTTTCAGCCGCAAACAACATTCGCCCTACCCTGGGATCAATTGGAAGGCCCGCAAGACGTTTGCCGAGCGTTGTCAGTCGTTCCGAACTGTCCATTGCGCCCAGTTCCCGTAACTGCCGTATTCCATCACTTATGTAACGCCGGTCTGGTGGCTCAATGAACGGGAATGACTCGATCGAGCCGAGATCAAGTGCATGCATTTGCAGGATTACCGATGCCAGGTTGGTGCGCAGGATTTCCGGCTGCGTATACACTGGTCGTGAAAGATAATCATCCTCGCTATACAGCCGGTAACAGACCCCGGCACTAACCCTGCCACAGCGCCCGGACCGTTGGTTGGCGCTTGCCTGTGATACCGCTTCGATCGGCAACTGCTGTATTTTAAGACGATGGCTGTAACGGCTGATTCTTGCCCTGCCAGTATCGATCACATAGCGGATACGGGGCACGGTTAACGACGTTTCAGCAATATTGGTTGCCAACACAATATGTCGCTTGCTGCCCGGTCTGAAAATACGATTTTGCTCACCGGCAGACAGCCGTCCATACAATGGCAATACCTCGGTAAGCCTGAAGCTGCGCTTGTTGAGCGCCTCTGCTGCTTCGCGGATTTCACGTTCTGCCGCGAAAAAAACCAGTATATCGCCATGATCGATCCGGGAGATTTCCTCAACCGTGGCAACTACGGCCGAGACGACATCCTGCTCTTCGTCCTGTGCTGTCATGGGACAGTACTTGATATCAACAGGATAGGTACGACCAGACACCTCGATTACCGGTGCCATGCTGAAATGTCGGGAAAACCGCTCGGGATCGATTGTTGCGGAAGTTACGATAATTTTAAGATCCGGCCGCCTACTCTGTATGTGTTTTAGATAACCAATCAGGAAATCAATATTCAGGCTGCGCTCATGCGCCTCATCGATAATGATGACCTCGTACTGATTCAGGTAACGATCCGATTGCGTCTCCGTCAACAGCATGCCATCTGTCATCAACTTGATGAGCGTATTTTCACTGGTGACATCATCAAAACGTACCTTGTAGCCTACCTGCTGCCCAGGCTCACAGGAAAGCTCTTCCGCAATGCGACTGCTTACTGCGCGCGCTGCAATACGGCGCGGCTGGGTGTGCCCGATCATGCCGTTAATGCCATAACCGAGTTCCAGGCAGATCTTGGGCAACTGGGTGGTCTTTCCGGAACCGGTCTCACCGCATACAATCACAACCTGGTTTGCCTTGATGAGTTGGCTGATTTCTTCCCGTTTATCACTCACAGGCAGTGATGACGGGTATTGAACTTCAGGTATCAGGCTGCCACGGCGTTCGCGCTGCGCGCATGAACGTTTGAACTGTTGACCGACTTTTTGCAGAAGATGATCGATGGGCTTCTGCAGTTGACGACGCTGATTGATCTTGCGTATGGTTCGCATGATCAGGTAGCGGTCTTTCAGCATACACTGATCAATCTGCCTGGTGATCTCTGACAGCGATGGCTCTTCGGCTTTGGACATGAATTACTGCGGAAAAACTGAATGAAAAACCATCGCATGATAGCAAACCCGGACCAGGCCAGCCTGAATTTTGGCCTGCCGCACCAGTATCATATCCGCCGAAGCAAGCGTGCAAAGCATCTGCGTATCAACATTCACCCACAAACCGGCGTCGAAGTCGTATTGCCTGACCGCATGAGTGAACGCCATGTCAAACCGTTTATTCAACAACACAGCGCATGGATCAGCTACCAGATCCAGAGGCTCGGCATGGATAAACCGATCATGCTACCTGAATCTGTTCATCTTAAGCTAACCGATGAACACTGGCACATCGACTATAAAACCGTTAACCGGGAAAAATTCAGTCATAAACAGAAGCCGGGACAGCTGACCATCGTTGGCCCGAACAGGGAACTTCATCCCTGCCGCAGGCAACTGCATCTGTGGCTGAGAAAAAAGGCAAGGCAATTGTTACCGGCAAGGCTGGAGACGCTGAGCCGCTCAACCGGCCTGGGTTATAACGCGGTATCGATCAGGTCACAAAAAACCCGCTGGGGCAGCTGTTCATCCAAAGGCAATATAAACCTTAATGATCGACTGCTACTATTGCCTGCCGAGCTGGTGGACTATGTCATGATTCATGAACTTTGCCATACCGAGGAAATGAATCACTCCCGCGCTTTCTGGAGACTGGTTGATCAGCATTGCGCTGATTATAAAATACAGCAGAAAAATTTGCGGCAGGTTCGACGACTACTGCCCGACTGGATATAGCTTTAGCATGGATATAGTGACACAGGGTATTGCCGGCGCATTGCTGGCACAGATGGTTTCATCCCGGGAACATCGACGATATGCCACCATCACCGGTCTCGTCGCCGGGCTGTTACCTGACCTTGACGCAGCAATCCGTTCAGCCAGCGATCCGTTGTTAACGCTTGAGTTTCACCGCCAGTTCAGCCACTCACTGCTGTTCATACCTGTAGGCGCGCTGATCGCAAGCATGATCCTGTGGCCCTTTATGCGGCAAAAGCTGCCGGCATCCAGGCTGTACCTGTTCAGCCTGCTTGGATTCAGCTCCGCCGGACTGCTGGATGCCTGCACCAGCTTTGGCACCCAGTTACTCTGGCCATTTTCCGATGCGCGCATCGCCTGGAACCTGGTAGCGATTATCGACCCGCTGTTCACGCTGCTCATACTGACCATGGTGGTGGCTTTCTGGCGCTCGGGGAAAAAAATATACCCTGTATCGGCAGTTGTGTTTGCACTGGCCTACCTGCTACTGGCCTTCTCCCAGCAGCAAGCTGCACTGCAAATCCAGCATGAGCTGGCACAGAGCCGTAAGCACAAGCCGGAAAAAAGTGTCATTAAGCCAACGCTGGGTAATATTGTTCTCTGGCGTAGCGTCTACCTGCATCAGGGCCGCTATTATGTGGATGCGATCAGACCGGCAATTTTCTCCAGCACCAGGATTTATACCGGTAAATCCATTGCGGCCTACAGGCTGGATACGCGTATCAATGAACTGGCAATAGCCAGTAAGCAGAATAACGACATTCTTCGGTTTCACCGCCTGTCTGATGGTTTCCTGGTGAAACATCCTGAAGACGAAAATGTATTGGGTGATATTCGCTATGCCATGCTCCCCAACAGCGCAGAACCGTTATGGGGCATCAGGCTGAACCCCAATAACCTGCATGAACATGTACAGGAAGCTACCTTCAGAAAAAACAATATCGAGATCAGGAGAAGTTTCTTCAGGATGGTTCTGGGCAGAAATCTTTAGACGAGACTATGCGGTCAGGCAACCTGGAAAACACCGTGTCTTTTTCCAGATGACGAATTTCTACTGTTTTTTCTGTGCTGGTCAGCCCGGTAACAATTGATACGTCCCTGCCGGGCACCCCAAGCGTCTCTGCGATCAATTTCTCCACGAACGTATTTGCCCGCCTTTTTCCCGTGGCGCGTTCACGCTGATCTTGAGTCGATCACCCAACCAGCCGGTTATTGTGTTGCACGATGCGCCTGCTGAAACCTTGATCAAGACCTGTATCGTCATTACGCCAGTCCGGATATTTCCTGGCAGTTGTTTTAATAACGCGAAACTGTAGCATTAATTCCATGAAACGACTGAATTCGACCCCGGTCGATTAACAATACGATCGCCGTGAAGACCTTCAAATTAAATTCGGTCATATTGTCCTGCGCTAATGACCTGGAAATACCACCATTTTCTATCGATATAGAAATCGTCGAGGAGGATACGTGGCAGCTGATGGCTGCGGATAATGCCGCGGCTGAGCTGGATGAACATCCCATACGACTGATGACCAGCCTCATTGACCAGCAACCAATGACACCGGGCGACGTTATCGAGAAAGGCAACCAGTGGCGTACAGTAATATTCAACCTGGACGAAGACCCGCCATGTCGTCCGGAATGGGTCAAAACTGCCCTTGAACGTATCGTTGAGCTGGTTATGCAACACGGTATCAACAGCTTTTCGATGCCATTGCCTGCACTCCAGCATCATTGCCTCTCACCGCGCTCAGCAACCCGACTTTTACTGGACAACCTGAAAACGGTGCCCGCTGACAAACCGCTGAATGTCTGGCTGAGAATCCCCCAGACAGCGCTGAAGCAGGTCATGCAGGAACTCGAGCAGCAGATCAGCCCTTGAACCTATCCCTATATTGCAGATAGGAAAGTTACCCGATTATCACTATAATGCGCGCCCTTTTGCCCGGCCGACGTTGTCCCCATGATCGAAAATCTCAGAAATATTGCCATTATTGCCCATGTCGACCATGGCAAAACCACGTTGGTGGACGAACTGCTCAAGCAATCCGGCACGCTGGGTGAACGCTTCGGCGTAGTCGAGCGCGTCATGGACTCCAACGACCTGGAAAAAGAACGCGGCATTACCATTCTCTCGAAAAACACGTCACTACTCTGGAATGACTACCGGATCAATATCGTTGATACCCCGGGACATGCCGATTTTGGCGGTGAAGTGGAACGGGTACTGTCCATGGTCGATTCCGTGCTGCTGCTGGTTGATGCGCAGGAAGGACCGATGCCACAGACGCGTTTCGTCACGCAAAAGGCATTTGCCCATGGTCTGCGTCCAATCCTCGTCGTTAACAAGGTCGACAAGCCCGGTGCCCGCACTGACTGGGTCATCAACCAGGTCTTTGATCTGTTCGATAACCTTGGCGCCACCGATGAACAACTGGATTTTCCCATCATTTACGCCTCTGCTATCAATGGCTATGCCAACACCGATGACAGCGTTCGTGAGGGCAATATGACCCCGCTGTTTGAAGCGATTATTGAAAACTGCCCTGCACCGGAAGTTGATCCTGACGGTCCCTTTCAGATGCAGATATCCAACCTGGATTACAACAGTTATGTTGGCGCCATTGCCGTTGGTCGTGTCACCCGCG
>JBFFRZ010000079.1:0-10034 GCA_041572715.1 Gammaproteobacteria bacterium | reverse complement strand
TTGCGCCTTGATTTCCTGGATTATCTCATCGCTCAATGAATACGGCGGCAGTGAACACGCCGAATCCCCTGAATGAATGCCCGCCTGCTCAATATGCTGCATGATGCCGGCAATAATGACCTCCTCGCCATCACACACTGCATCCACATCGACTTCAATCGCATGGTCCAGAAAGTGGTCCAGTAATACCGGCGAATCATTGGAAACCTGGACAGCCTCATGCATGTAGCGCTCCAGGTCTTCATCGTTGTGCACAATCTCCATGGCCCGGCCCCCGAGCACATAGGATGGGCGAACAACCAGCGGATAACCAATTTCGTTTGCCAGTTCGACGGCGCCATCAGCGCTGGTCGCGGTTCTGTTAGGTGGCTGTTTCAGGTTCGCGCCGTGCAGCATCTGCTGGAAACGCTCCCGGTCCTCTGCCAGGTCAATCGAATCAGGCGTGGTGCCAATGATGGGCGCACCTGCAGCCTCCAGGTCACGGGCCAGTTTCAACGGTGTTTGCCCGCCATATTGCACGATGACACCCTTTGGCTTCTCCAGGTGAAGGATCTCCAGCACATCCTCCAGCGTGAGCGGCTCGAAATAAAGACGATCCGATGTGTCATAGTCGGTTGAAACGGTCTCAGGATTGCAGTTGACCATAATGGTTTCATAGCCATCTTCCCGACAGGCGAAGGCCGCATGCACGCAACAGTAGTCAAATTCGATACCCTGACCAATGCGGTTAGGCCCGCCGCCCAGCACCATGATTTTGTCTTTGTCCGTAGGCCTGGATTCACATTCCTCCTCGTAAGTGGAATACATATAGGCCGTGGTTGCTGCAAATTCTGCCGCGCATGAATCCACACGCTTGTATACCGGGTGGATGTCCTGATCAAATCTGCGTTGTCGTACCTCTGATTCCCTGCAACCCAGCAGGACCGACAGGCGTTTATCCGAAAAGCCCTTGCGTTTCAGACGATAGATTTCATCCCGGTTCAATGCGTCCAGTGACTGCCCTTTCAACTTCTGTTCTTCGACAATCAAGTCTTCTAACTGGGCCAGGAACCAGGGATCTATGCTGGTTAACTCGAATACTTCCTGCAGGGAATGCCCGCTACGAAATGCCTCGGCAACATAGAGCATTCTTGACGCGCCCGCCTGCCTCAATTCACGGTTGAGAATTTCCTCTGCATCCTGTCCATCGTCCTTAAGAATCTCATCGAAACCATGAATACCAATTTCCAGTCCGCGTAATGCCTTTTGCATGGATTCCTGAAAACTTCGCCCGATAGCCATGACCTCACCCACCGATTTCATCTGGGTCGTGAGTCGATCATCTGCCTGTGGGAACTTTTCAAAGGTGAACCGTGGAATCTTGGTCACCACATAATCAATACTGGGTTCAAAGGATGCCGGCGTGGCGCCACCGGTAATTTCATTGCTCAATTCATCCAGCGTGTAACCAATTGCCAGCTTGGCAGCCACCTTGGCGATCGGAAAACCCGTCGCCTTTGATGCCAGTGCTGAAGAACGTGAAACCCTCGGGTTCATTTCAATAATGATCAATTCACCATTGTCCGGGTTTACCGCAAACTGCACATTGGAACCCCCCGTATCAACGCCGATCTTGCGTAGCACCTGGATAGAGGCATTCCGCATGATCTGGTATTCCTTGTCTGTCAGTGTCTGCGCGGGTGCGACCGTGATGGAATCACCTGTATGGATGCCCATGGGGTCAAAGTTTTCAATAGAGCAGATAATGATGCAGTTATCACTGCTGTCACGTACCACCTCCATCTCGTACTCTTTCCAGCCGAGAATGGATTGCTCAAGCAGAATCTCATTGGTCGGCGAAGCATCAAGACCTCGTGCACAGATCGCATCGAACTCTTCCCGGTTATAGGCAATACCGCCACCGCTACCACCCATGGTAAATGAAGGACGGATGATCGTCGGAAAACCCAGACTGCTTTGAACCTGCCAGGCTTCTTCCATGCTGTGAGCGATGGCCGATTTAGGCATTTTCAGGCCGATCTCGGTCATGGCCTGACGGAACTTATCCCGGTCCTCGGCCATGTCGATCGCCTCACGCTTGGCCCCGATCATTTCTACGCCGAATTCTTCCAGCACACCCTCACGATGCAGATCCAGCGCACAGTTGAGCGCGGTTTGGCCGCCCATGGTCGGCAACAACACATCGGGACGCTCTTTTTCAATAATTCTGGCTACCGTGCGCCACTCGATCGGCTCAATGTAGATCGCGTCTGCCATGTTGGGGTCAGTCATGATCGTCGCCGGATTCGAGTTAACCAGAATCACGCGGTAACCCTCTTCCTGGAGGGCCTTGCAGGCCTGAGCCCCCGAATAATCGAATTCGCATGCCTGCCCGATTACGATCGGGCCCGCGCCAATCATAAGGACTGAATTGATGTCCTCGCGCTTAGGCATGTCGGTGCTTCCGCATCAGCTCTATGAACTGATCGAACAAGTGGGCGACGTCATGTGGGCCAGGGCTTGCCTCAGGGTGTCCCTGAAAACTGAATGCCGGGCAGTCCGTCCTTTGGACGCCCTGCAATGATCCATCGAACAGGGATTTATGGGTCGCTTCAAGGTGATCGGGCAAACTGGCCTCGTCGACAGCAAATCCGTGGTTCTGGCTGGTGATCATGACCTGACCGGTCTGAAGATCCTGCACCGGATGATTGCCGCCGTGGTGTCCGAATTTCATTTTGATCGTTTGCGCGCCGCTGGCAAGCGATAACAGCTGGTGTCCCAGGCAAATTCCGAAAACCGGCAAGCCTGTCTGCAGGATCTGCTGAATTGCCGAGATCGCATAATCACAAGGTTCCGGATCACCCGGTCCGTTCGAGAGAAAAACACCATCCGGTGCCAACGCCAGCACATCCTCCGCAGGCGTTTGTGCGGGTACCACCGTAACCGCGCAACCACGTTGCGTCAGCATACGCAGGATATTGCGCTTGATTCCATAATCATAAGCGACGACTTTGTAGCTGCCGCTTTCCGGGCACTGATGTTTATTTCCCTCTAGCTGCCAGACCCCTTCCTGCCATTCATATTGCTCTGAAGTAGTCACTTCCCTTGCCAGATCCATTCCCGCCAGTCCGGGGAATGCCCTGGCCGCAGCAAGGGCTGCAGATTCATCTATTTCATCGCCTGTGACCAGGCAGCCATTCTGTGCACCCTTGTCCCGCAGCAGCCGGGTGAGCCGCCGGGTATCAATATTTGCAATCGCAACAACCTGGTTCTTATGCAGGTATTCCTGCAGGCTCGATTGCTGGCGCCAGTTACTGGAAAGAAGTGGCAGGTCCCTGATAATCAACCCTTCGGCATGAACGCGGGGAGACTCTTCATCCTGTTCATTGACACCGACATTACCAATGTGCGGATAGGTGAGCGTGACCATCTGGCGCGCATATGAGGGGTCAGTGAGTATCTCCTGATAACCCGTCATCGAGGTATTGAAAACCACCTCACCGCTGCGCTGGCCATCAACACCTATGCTGTCCCCGTAAAAGAGGCTTCCGTCAGCAAGCGCCAGCAGGGCCGGTTTTCCCAATTAAAAAATCCTCGAAAATGCAGGTATTCAGACATAGAAAACGGGAAGAATCATACAATTCATCCCGTTTATGTATTTCTTGCATCACAACACATTCGGTGCTGCTTTGGTTGGGCCGTAAGTCTACGCATTCACCGAGTTTGTGTCGAGAACAAAAACGGTATCCGTCGTAGAATACCCGGACACATCTCCACGAAAAGGCGATAACCATGAAGTTTGCGCGTTTACTCATCATTTTACTGGGCGTATTCATCCTGCAACCCGGCCGGGCGCATGAGCCAGCCCCGCACTACGACCATATCAGCCTCTCCGCCAACGCCAGCAGAGAGGTCAGCCAGGACCAGTTACAGCTCACTCTGTTTGCACTGGGCGAAGCCGAAGATGCCCGATCCAGTGCGGAGACCGTCAACGCCCGTATCAACCAGGCGCTTGAGATATTAAACAAACAATCCGGTATGACTGTACAGACGGGCAGTTTCAGAACCTATCCTGTTTACCACAAGCAGAGCATCACCGGCTGGAGAAGCCGCCAGACCCTGGAGATTAAAACCGCAAGTGCAGCAAACCTGAGCCAGTTGCTTGCTCGTTTACAACAATACGTGCAGCTGGAAAATATTCGTTACCTGGTATCTGAAGAAACACGCCAGAGCGTGGAAAATGAACTCATCCAGGCGGCTATCAGGAATTTCGAGCAACGGGCGAACCTGGCCACCAGAAGCCTTGGACGAAAAAAATATCGAATTATCGATCTGAATATCTCAACCCATGGCATGCGTCCGCCACAACCCATGCTGGCCAGGTCACTGGGTAGTGTTGCAGAGGCAGATGCTGCACCGGCAATACAGGCCGGAACCCAACTTGTCCAGGTAACAGTTGAAGGGAAGATCGAGATTCAGCTTAACTAGGTAGGACTATCCTTCACGCAATCCCAGGACATCCTGCATGTCGTAAAGACCGGATTCACGCTGCATCAGCCATTGCGCGGCACGCACTGCGCCTTTCGCAAAAGTCATACGGCTGGAAGCATTGTGAGTGATTTCAACACGCTCACCAATGTCGGCAAACATGACGGTGTGTTCCCCGACAATATCACCCGCACGTATTGTCTCGAAACCAATGGTTTCCCTCTCCCTGGCGCCGGTTCTTCCCTGGCGACCATAGACAGCACATTTTTTCAGATCACGCCCGAGCGCGTCAGCGATAACCTCACCCATACCTAAGGCCGTGCCCGAGGGCGCATCAATTTTATCCCGGTGGTGCGCTTCAATAATCTCGATGTCAACAGTATTACCAAGCACCCTGGCAGCGATATCAAGCAATTTGAAACAAAGATTGACCCCCACACTCATATTGGGTGCCATTACAATAGGAATGTGTCCGCCGGCCACCTTGATTTTATTACGTTGCTCATCACTAAAGCCCGTGGTGCCGATAACCAGTCGCTTGTTGGTCAGGCGGCATAAATCCAGCAGGTCCATACTGGCTTCCGGGACGGTGAAATCTATCACCACGTCAAAATCTTCAATGACCGAGTTGATATCGGTGGTAATCCTGACCCCGTTGTTATCAAGCCCAACCAACGCGCCAGCATCGGCCTTGATAAAAGGGTTACCAATCTGCTCCGTCGCTACGGTTAATTCGACCTGATCGGCTTGATGGCAGGCCATAATCAGGTTGCGCCCCATACGCCCGGCTGCGCCTACCACTGCTACCCTGGTCGTCATGTTCAGTCCTTGTTCCTGGCTGTCTGGTGAAGAATACAGAGGATACTTAATTGATGGAAAAAAATCTCAGCAGAGTAGAAGTTAGATAGACAGGCTGCGCACTAACCGGAAATGGCTTCGAGCCTGAAGATTTTCTGAAGGAATGGTGGATACCCGATCAGCGGATACATCAGGCCAATTGAAAATAATCCTGGCGATCAAGCCTTGAGACTTTCAAAAAACTCCTTCACGCCATCCAGCCAGGTATGTGTTTGAGGACTGTGCCCCTTGCCACCGGCATGAATACTCTCGTCAAATTCCTTCAGCAGGGCCTTCTGTTTACCAGTCAGTTTAACCGGCGTCTCAACGACAACGCGGCAAAACAGATCGCCTACCGCACCACCACGAACCGGCTTCACGCCTTTGCCTCTTAATCTGAAGGTCTTCCCACTCTGGGTTTCTTCCGGGACTTTGAGTGTCACCTTTCCCGACAGGGTGGGTACTTCCAGCTCCCCGCCAAGCACGGCGGTAGCAAAACTGATCGGCACTTCACAAAACAGGTTGCTGTCTTCGCGTGTGAAGATGGGGTGTTTGAGTACCGATATTTCCACATACAGATCGCCGGGTGGGCCGCCCTGTTCTCCAGCCTCGCCTTCACCGGTAAGCCGGATGCGGTCCCCGGTATCCACTCCGGGGGGAACTTTTACCGAAAGGGTCTTCGTCTGACTCACGTTACCTGAGCCGTGACATGATCCACAGGGGTCTGTAATGATGGTGCCCTTGCCGTGGCAGGCGGGACAGGTCTGCTGCACAGAAAAGAAGCCCTGCTGCATTCTGACTTGCCCATGCCCCTGGCAGGTCTCGCAAGTTTTTGGCGATGTGCCTTTTTTCGCGCCACTGCCATTGCAGACACCGCACTTAACGCGGGTAGGCACCTTGATGGTTGTCGTGGTCCCTCCTACTGCATCTTCCAGGCTAAGTTCCATGGAATAACGAAGATCAGCGCCACGATAAACGCCACCCTGCCGCGACCGGCCGCCACCGAAGATATCGCTGAACACATCGCCAAATATGTCGCCAAATCCCCCGGGGCCATGGCCCCCATGCCCGCCGCCCATGGAAGGATCAACGCCAGCATGACCAAACTGATCGTAAGCTCTGCGTTTTTGCGGATTACTTAATGTTTCGTAAGCCTCTTTGGCCGCCTTGAAATGCGCTTCGGCATCCGCATCGTCCGGGTTTCTGTCCGGATGATACTTCTGGGCCATTCGGCGATACGCCTTTTTCAGGTCACGATCATCAACACCGCGTTCCACGCCCAGTATTTCGTAGTAATCACGCTTTGACATGTTTTTACCAGTCTATCCCGTTGTTCTAATCATCTGGTGCCAGACGAACAAAGGCAGCTGCCGACTGCGGCCGGCAACTGCCTGTTACTACCCTGACCGCTTCAACCGGGTCTAACCCGCCTTTTTGTCCTCGTCTACTTCTTCGAACTCGGCATCAACCACATCGTCATCATTGCCGCCTGAAGCGCCGGCATTTGCGTCTGTAGCATTAGCACCAGCATCTGCCCCGGCCTGGCCATATAACTTCTCTGCCAACTTGCCGGAAAGCTCGGTCAATGCATGTGTCTTGGTCTCGATCGTGTCTTTGTCATCACCTTTCATGGCTTCCTCAAGCTCTGATATAGCCGACTCGATTGAGCTCTTCTCAGTGGCATCCACCTTGTCACCCAGTTCAGTCAGTGACTTTTTAGTCGCATGGATCATATTGTCTGCGGCATTTCTGGCATCCACCAGCTCGCGCATCTTGTGATCTTCTGCAGCATGGGATTCCGCGTCCTTCACCATTGCATCGACTTCTTCCTCACTCAGTCCGGAAGACGCCTTGATCACAATGGATTGTTCTTTAGCAGTTGCCTTGTCCTTGGCGGAGACATTCAGAATACCATTGGAGTCGATATCAAAAGTCACCTCAATCTGCGGCACACCACGGGGCGCTGGCGGAATATCACTCAGGTCGAATCTCCCGAGTGACTTGTTGCCTCCGGCCATTTCGCGCTCACCTTGCAGTACATGCACGGTTACCGCGGTCTGATTATCATCCGCAGTTGAAAAAACCTGCTGCGCCTTGGTTGGAATAGTGGTGTTCTTTTCAATCAGCTTGGTCATGACTCCACCCATGGTTTCAATACCCAGGCTCAAAGGTGTTACATCAAGCAACAGAACATCTTTTACGTCACCACCCAGCACACCACCCTGAATTGCTGCACCAATCGCTACAGCCTCATCAGGATTCACGTCCTTGCGCGGCTCCTTGCCAAAGAAATCCTTCACTGCCTGCTGTACCTTCGGCATACGGGTCTGACCACCTACCAGGATGACATCATTAATTTCCGAAGCGGAAAGCCCGGCGTCATTCAAGGCAATCTTGCATGGCTCGATGGTACGCTCAACCAGATCATCGACCAAAGACTCGAGCTTGGCACGGGTGATCTTCATGTTGAGGTGCTTTGGACCGGATGCATCCGCCGTGATGTAGGGCAGGTTAATTTCAGTCTGCTGGGATGAAGACAGCTCGATCTTGGCCTTTTCTGCGCCCTCCTTCAGGCGTTGCAGTGCCAGTGGATCATTCGCCAGATCCACTCCCTGGTCTTTCTTGAACTGCTCTACCAGGTAATCCATCAGGCGCTTGTCAAAGTCCTCACCACCGAGGAATGTATCACCGTTGGTGGACAACACTTCAAACTGGTGCTCTCCATCAACTTCAGCAATTTCGATAATCGATACGTCAAAGGTACCACCACCCAGGTCATACACCGCGATCGTGGTGTCGCCACGCTTTTTATCCATACCATAGGCAAGTGCTGCAGCGGTTGGCTCGTTGATAATTCGCCTCACTTCCAGGCCTGCGATCTTGCCCGCATCCTTGGTTGCCTGGCGTTGTGAATCATTGAAATAAGCGGGTACAGTAACCACTGCTTCTGTAACCGGCTCACCAAGATAGTCTTCTGCCGTTTTCTTCATTTTCATGAGTACGCGCGCAGAAACCTCTGGTGGGGCCATTTTCTCGCCATTGACTTCTACCCAGGCATCACCGTTGTCAGCCTTGACGATTTTGTAGGGCACCAGATCGATGTCTTTTTGCACCGCATCTTCTTCAAAGCGGCGACCGATCAGACGCTTGACCGCATATAAAGTGTTGCTGGGATTGGTCACCGCCTGACGCTTGGCGGGCTGACCAACCAGTAATTCGTTGTCTGAAGAGTACGCAACAATCGATGGCGTTGTGCGATCACCTTCCGCATTCTCGATTACCTTGGCTTCACCGCCTTCCAGCACGGCCACACAAGAGTTGGTCGTACCAAGGTCAATTCCGATGATCTTTCCCATTTAAATTTCTCCTAAATCTGAATCTCGATATAAATAAGTTATGAATGCTCCAATACTTGGGTCGCGCCAGGACATTTCAAGACCTGATCAGGTTATTCCGGCGCCTTTGCAACGATGACCCGGGCTGGCCGGATCAGACGATTATTGAGCACATAACCTTTCTGGATTACTTCCAGTACACAGTTCGGGTCGACCTCGTCACTGGGCACCATAGTCATTGCTTCATGTAATTCAGGATTAAAAACCTCTCCCCTGGGGTCGATCTGCACGATATTGAATTTTTCCATGGCCTGATTGAGCATACGCAGTGTCAACTCGCTGCCTTCCTTCAATTTAGCGGGATCTACATCTTCCCCTTCAGCATGGTCCAGCCCCATTTCCAGGCTGTCTCGCACCGGCAATAACTCGTTGACGAACTTTTCAATCGCAAATTTATGCGCGTTTTCAATATCGCGCTTGGTTCGCTTGAGAATATTGTCCAGTTCGGCCTGGGAGCGCATGAATTTGTCCCAGTTTTCAGATGCCTGAGATGTTGCTTCATCAAGCGCTTCCTGAAGCGTAGAAATATCCTGTTCTACCGCTGCATCATCTGCGGTGAGCGCTTCCGTTTCCGCATCACGTATCTGCTGCTGGGCTTCTGCTGATGCCTGTTCAATCTCTTCTTCTTTGTGAGATGTGCCTGCCATGAAATCCTCTGTATCCTTTCAAAATTAACGAATTCAGTTAATCCGCTTTGTGTCCCCGTCGCTTGACGGCGGCGTAGTATACGCCCTGCAAACAATGGAAAAAACCGGCGAATCGCTATGATTTGCCGCTAGATGGGGTTATTGGCAAGGAAAACAAGGCAGGATCATCGGATTCGCCCGAATCCTTGACCCAGGTCAGATGCTCACTCGAATCTGAGGGCAGAACCCAGCAAACGGGCGGTTATATCCACGATCGGGATGACCCGGTCATATGCCATCCTGGTGGGCCCGATTACACCCAGCACCCCCAGCTGGTTACCATCGACTGAATATGGCGCGGTCACGACGCTCCATTCATCCAGCACTTCGTAGCCGGATTCACTGCCGATGAATATCTGGATTCCGTCAGCCGAAACGCATCGATCCAGTAAATGCAGTATTTCCTGCTTCTGGTGAAATGCTTCGAACAGGTTCTTGAGTTTGCTGACGGTACCGAGCTCGGCAAAATCCATCAGGTTGGTTTCACCCTTAAGCACATAGTCTCCGTCTTCGTACTGATCCAGCACCTGTTCAGCCATCTGGATGGTTCTGAGCATCATGCTGTTTGCGTACTCTCTTTCCGCCTTCATTTCACTGATGATTTCATCACGTACTGTTCTGAAATCCCGCCCCATGAGACGGCTATTGA
>JBFFRZ010000078.1:0-10087 GCA_041572715.1 Gammaproteobacteria bacterium | reverse complement strand
TGCGGCGAGCACCATGAAAATTGCGTTCAGTATATTGTTACCGGCAATCACCCTGGAGAGTATGCTACGTTCACTGCGTTGCTGCACAACTGCAAACAGCGGCACGATATAGAAACCGCCAAAAACGCCAATACCGATGATATCGATGACACTTCGCCAGTGTGCCGAATTCGCAAGCCAGGTCCTGTAGTCTATCAGTTCATGGCTGAGAAGTAGTGGTGTCGCAAAATACAGGTCGATACCGAACAGTGTCAGACCAATAGCCCCCAGGGGAACAAGCGCTGTTTCTATTCTATGGTGAGATAACTTTTCACAAAGTACCGAGCCCAGACCGATACCGATACAAAACAGCCCGATCAGCATATTGAACACCGTTGGATCACCGCCAAGTATCTTCTTTGTGTATAACGGCAACTGAACCATGTAGGTAGAACCAATAAACCAGAACCATGAAATACCCACAACGCAATGAAACACGGTTTTATTCTGCCGGGCCAGCCTGAGTGTGTTCCAGGTCTGCGAAAATATGTTCCAGTTAATCTGTAGTCCCGGATATGCGACCGGCGTGTGCGGAATCTGTCGGGCACTCATGTAGCCGACAACCGCTATAGCCAGTACCAGCATCGATATCCATTCACCGGATACGTTGATATTCAGTAGATGACCACCGGTCAGCATACCGGTTAAAATCGCAAGAAAAGTACCCATTTCAACCAGCCCGTTGCCTCCAACCAGCTCGGTCTCGTCAAGATGCTGCGGCATATACCCGTACTTGACCGGACCGAAGAATGCCGACTGTGTGCCCATAAAAAACAATACCACCATCAGCAAGGTAACCGAATGCGACATGAAACCAATAACAGCCACGGCCATGATGATGATTTCAAACAACTTGATCTGCCGTATCAGCCACGATTTTTCGACGCTGTCACCAATCTGCCCGGCGGTGGATGAAAACAGAAAGAAAGGCAGTATAAAAACCACTGCACTCAGATTTTGCAGAAACCGCGCCGACTCCACTGTCTGGTTGGCAACATGAAATGCAATCAGGATAACCAATGCATTCTTGAACGCATTATCATTGAATGCGCCGAGAAACTGTGTAATAAAAAAAGGCAGGAAGCGACGCTGACCGAGTAACTCGAACTGGGATTGTGCAGACATGTTATTGCTGTCCCTCGGTCGGTATTCCCATAGCCTCGTAGAAATGGGAAATTACCCACAAGGGCCCAATCAATAAAAAGCGCAGATCATCGAAAAATGAGGGTTTCCTGCCTTCTATGTGATGGCCGACAAACTGCCCTGCCCACGCAATGGCAAACACGCCCAGGCTGATCTCCAGCAACAGACCGGTCGAGTACAGAACATGAATAACCACCAGCATGCTAAAGCTAAGCAGCATCATGCCGATCGCTATGCGCCATGACAGAACAAAATACCAGGGCAGCAACAGTAGTACGATTATCGTAGCGAGGTTTACTAACGGATAGGGCAAGGTCTCCGTAAAGGGCAAGCGAACCAGCCATAGCAAACCCAACAGACTGAGCTGGATGGCCGGAACGCAAATATGATGAATATTTCTGTTAATCGGGTGCTGGTGAGACACGCCATAAAGATCAAGCCATTGCGCAAGACTGCGCATCACTACTTTATCTTTACGCAATCAGGAGTCATTCGGGGGCATTCTCACAGTTAGCATATACCGCCATTACAACCTTGAGTTCGATCAACACCTGCTTCTGTTGGTGTTCATCCAGATGGGCGATCTCGGGCACCTCCATACCATCCGCGATTTTCTGCAATAACCGGTTGACATCAGCACAGCCTCGTTCGGCAATTTTTTCGGCGTAATCATGTACTTCTTTTTCCGAGAGCAGTTCGATCATGATCTTTTCTCGATAGCCCTGATCACTTCGGGGGGAAGATCAGATTCACTGCCGGCAGCAGGCACCATATCCTGCAAAACGGTTTCATCCGGGTACATTTCCAGAAGATCCACAGATGTGAGGGTTTCACCTTTCTCATCATAGCGTGCCCAGATCTGCTCCCATCGAGTATCATCGAAATAGAAACCGGGCGGCAGGATACATACCATGCGCTGGTTGTAATCCGTGATGATCTTCGGCTCTGTGAGTTTTCCCGCCACCTGTACCTAACCTTTCCTCTCGATTACCGGGAGCGTGATTCTATCACCTGGTTTGAGGCTGGAAAAATCCACATCCGGGTTGTACTGGCGGATCAGCCACAATGGCGCATCCTTTTCGCGGTTTGCAATCACCCAAAGTGAGTCACCCTGCCGGATCTGATACTGCCGGGTGCCGCCAATGCGGTGATCCGCAAAAAAACTGTCTTCAAGCTGTTTATGATAAGCCAGCCGCTTGCCCTCAAACTCCTGTGGGCTGACTCGGGAAAAATCCAGCTTCAGGTTTCTGCCGATCACCAGCGGTGAACCATAAGACATCCGGTTAATCAGTCTGAGCTTGCTGGTTTTTACAGAAAGCCAATCAGCATAATGACCCAATGTCTCGGCAGCCTGGATTTCAATGGTATTGTCGTCGGCCACTGAATACTCAGCCGGGTCCGTCGCTTCAATTTGCTGCACACTGTCGGACAATTCATCCTCAACCAGCGGTTCAGCGGCTATCACGGCCGGAGATACCCCGGCTGTTTCCGGTTGTTCAGGCTCAACTGCCATTGTTACTTGTGGCTGTTCCGGCACTGTCTCAGGCACGGCTGCCATTGTCACCCGTGGTTCTGCCGGCACAGTGCTCGTCTCAACTGCAGCACTGGCGACTACGACCGGACTTGCTACCGCTTGTCCTTTTTGCGGCAGGAACAGTGTTTGCCCTACCCGAATTCGATGACGACTTTGCAGATTATTCATCATAACCAGGTCATTTACACTGACCCGGTAAAGCGCGGCAATACGCGAAAGGCTATCTCCACGCCTGACTCGATAGGTTTTATCAGGCACCTGCTCGGGAAACCTCTCTGCGAGCGGAACACGATGTAATTGTTTATCTATGTGACCGGTAATCAAATGAGCCGGCAATCGTAATTCATAGCGTGCCGGAACATGTTTCTCCCCATCCCATACCGGTTCTCTCAATGCAAGGTTATGCTGCTTCAGTTTGTCGAGCTTGACCCCGATGGCACTGGCAAGCGTTTTTGCAGGTATGTAGTGATCCAGCTCGAACCTGACAAGCGATTCCGATACGTAGGGTTTTATGCCCGGGAAATACTTCTGACGGTTTTGCGATACTTCCAGCGCGGCCAGAAACTCTGCGTAGAAATTACGCGACGCAAAGCCAAAAGTTCGGCCGCGGTATTTCTGGACAATGACCCCGATGTCCCTGGTCCCTGTTTTCTTAACGGCCCTGCGCATACCGCCTACCCCATGATTATACGCCGTAAGCGCAAGCGGCCAGCTGTTCAGGATCGAATAGTTGTACTGCAGCAGACGAACCGCTGCATCGGTCGCCCGATAAGGATCATAACGCTCGTCAATAACGTGACCCACTTTCATGAAACGTCGCCCGGTGGCCGGCATAAACTGCCAGATACCCGCTGCACCTACATGCGAATAGGCGACTATATTGAATGAAGACTCCACGAAAGGTAGCACGGCAAGCTCTGATGGCAGATCAGCCCGCCTGAGTCGATCAAGGATATATTGCGTGTAGTACCCAGAACGTCTGATAGCCTGGCGAAACTTGTCTGCCTGTCCTAGCTGGAAACGGATATGCTGCATGGCCGAGCGAAAATCCCTGCTGCTCGACTGCTTCGGGAACAGGTCGTGTATTGCTTTTTCTTCCGCGCTCAGCGATGCATAGGATTGCGTCGCTATTCGTTTGAGACGGGACCTGATTTGCTGGCGGGCCTGGTCGATAACACGCTGCCGCTCCTTCCTGGATGCATTCGTCGGCAACGAAATAGTTTCATACACGATCGACAGATGCCGGTCATCATGCATAAACCCCTGCTTGCCGTCGATTTCACTATAGACCCGCTTCCAGAATTCGACATTAGGCCTGAGACTGTCAGGTAAAGGGAAATTTTCAGCGGCTGCATGACCGGCCCAAAGAACGAGCCCGGCAAGCAAGAGTAGCCGGAAAGACAACGATGAATTGCAGGACATACAACACCCCTCGGTCGGGTTTACATGGCCTTCAGTTCTTCATAACCCTTGACGAAGTCGACGGCCGGATCCAGTTGCACGGCCATGGCCTGCTTGCTGTCGCGTAATTTATCCAGCACGGCATCGCGCATTTCAACATCGGACCCTTCAATCAGCTTCATCAACCCTTCGAGTTGCATGGATACCAGCTTGTAGTAATCTCTCGCGCAGGCCGTGTAACTCTCTGCCGATGCCTGGATGCTGGCCAGCTGTGCTTTGTCCCGGGGAAGACCCGGTGGATTGCCGCAATCCATCGTAGCTACACTGAATGCCTTCACTTCAGCCAGGCTGGTAGGCGTGTTAAGGGCAAAGACCTGGAGTAATTCAACCTCAAAAACGAGTGTCGAATTCGCCGGTATCGATCCCACCGACCGGTCGCCGTAGGCAATTTCTGCCGGGATATAGAAAATGGTCTTGCCGCCCTGCTTCATGGTTTGCAGGCCCTCAGTCCAGCCCTTAATCACCTGGTTCAGGGCAAAACTGCTGGGCGTACCACGATCAACGCTGCTATCAAAAACAGTACCGTCTATCAGGGTGCCGTGGTAGTGCACCTTTACCAGGTCAGTCGCCATGGGAGAAATACCATCTCCTTCGCGCACTACCCTGTACTGCAGTCCGCTTGCGGTCATGACGACCCCTTCTTTACCCGCATTCGCAGCAAGATAATCCTTGCCCGCATCGGCCGATGCCAAGGTGAGATACATCAAACAAACACACAATCCTATAATTTGCCTATAAACCATAAAATCCCTCTGGAAACTTGAGAAAGCGATCAACCGCACGTAGTTTACGCACCTCAAAGATAATTTACAGGTGTTCCGATGACTTACCAGGAAACTTTTACCCTGCATACCCGTGGCCGTGGTACGTTTGAAATCACCGACCAGGTACAGGGGATTGTGCGTAAGGCCGGCGTCGAATCCGGCTTGTGCCACGTGTTTCAGCATCACACTTCTGCATCGCTGATTATTAATGAAAATGCTGACCCGGCAGTCAGACATGACCTTGAAACCTTTTTATCACGACTGGTGACCGATGGCGATCCCGCCTTTACCCACCGTGACGAAGGTGCGGATGATATGTCCGCCCACATCAGGAACATACTGACAGCGAATGACCTGACTATACCAATCACCCATGGCCGTTGTAATCTGGGCACCTGGCAGGGCATCTATCTGTGGGAACACCGGACCTCGCCACACACCAGGAAGATCACCGTAACCATACAAGGCTGAAGCGAACGCGATCAACGGTTCCATATTGTGAACAGGCTAACAGTATGCAAGCACGTAGATCCGCATAATCAGCATGCAATGATTTCAGGAAGGTAATATATGAATAACGTTTTCCTTGGCCCGGTAATACTGGCTTTGCTGCTCGTTGGCTGTGGCGACACCGCTAACCAGCAGTCTCCGATTGAACCGGTTACATCACCCGAACTAAAAATGACTACAGTGCAATCTAGCCCGGAACCCCCTGAACAACAGGCCAGCAAGTGGGACAAAGCCAGGCAGGAATCGGCTGAAGCCTGGAATGCAACAAAAGAAGCCAGCAGCAGTACCTGGGAAGCGACCAGGGAAACCAGTGCCGATGCATGGGATGCGACCAAAGAAAAAAGCAGTGAGGCCTGGCAGGCCACTACGCAAACGTCGAGTGAGCTGTGGAATAAAACCAGGTCCGCATCCAGTGATGCATGGGAAGCGACCAGGGAGACCGGCAAGGAAGTCTGGGAAACCACCAGCTCAGGTGCCCGCAAGGCCACCGATTCCATCGATGAAAAACTCTCCGGTGACAGCACCCGTACTGATTGATGTGTGATGTCGTCCTGTGTGGTCAGCTCGATGAAGATTCCCTGAAAAATCTTCTGGGCAGCTATGATCTGTCGCTGTGCACGGTCGGCGAGGCACAGCCCATACCCGGCAGCCATTTTGGAGAACCCGAAGCCGGGCTGATCGAAAACCGGGTCTACATCAGAAAAGACACCCCGGTACATTCCCTACTGCATGAAAGCTGTCACTACATCTGCATGGACCAGCGACGCCGTGACGGCCTACATACCGATGCGGGCGGAGACTACGACGAAGAAAATGCGGTCTGTTACCTATCGATACTGCTCGCCGATGAAATCGATGGATATGATTCATCACGCATGATGCATGACATGGATGAATGGGGTTATACCTTCAGACTCGGTAGTGCGGATGCATGGTTTAACCAGGACGCAGAAGACGCCTGTAACTGGTTACTCAGTCAGAACCTCATCGACAGCAAATATCGACCCCGTGGCAGGTTAAGAGCATGATGATGAACGAGATTGAAGCAATAGCTTCCGCCCGCCGATCAGCGCAGGATACTGGACTCCATGATGTAATCCAGCCGAATGCGCCGGGTTTTTTCGCGGGAATCATGAAAATAAAGGTATTCAATACCCGCTTCCGCACGAATATCAATCGGTGTGACCCGCTCGATTCGGGTTATATTATCGTCCGTATGCCAGGCGAGCTTGATCTGTTCGCCCCGCATGATCCATAGTTCGTACTGCGAATGAAGATCGCAACTAATCGGTTTATATTCGTCGCTCATTATTAATATCAGATTCTCCGTAACCCTGTAATTCGCCCAGTATGCCGAACAAACTCGTAAAAACAACCGATTTGCAGCAGGACGGGCTACTCGTGAGCCAGCGAAATATTCCGCTCATGATCATGTTTTCCCAGGAGGATTGCGCGTTCTGCCTGAAATTAACCGAAGAGATTATCAATCCCATGCTGATCAGCGGAGATTACACTGACCGCGTGCTCATTCGGGAACTCATGATTGACTCTGGCACGGACATTATTGATTTCAAGGGTAAACCCGTGAGTCCCCGCGAACTGTTCGGTCGCTATCGGCTGTTTGTCACACCGAGTGTGTTGATATTCGACAGCAATGGGCAAGAACTGGCCGAACGTCAGATCGGCATCAACACCGTTGACTACTATGGCTACTATCTGGACCAGGCCATCGATCAGGCACTGGACGAAATCCGGGGCCGCACATCATGAGCCAGATAAAACTTACTGCGCAATTGCGCCGTTTCCTGATCACGGGTATCAGTGCCACCCTGATCGACTCGTCGGTGTACTCGCTAATGCTTTACCTTGGTATGGATTTTTCCCCTGCCAAGGCCTTTGGCTTCATCGCGGCCGTGGCTTTCGCCTATAACGGCCACCGTCGCTGGACTTTCAGTACCCATGGATCACGAAAAAGGATAGCCGGATTTGCCGGGCTGTATGTCACGACTTTTGTCATCAATAACATCACCAACACGCTCATGCTGGAGTTGTATGGAAAGGAAGACAAGCTGGATATCGCACTCGCCTTTGTCGTGGCAACCGGTATTACCGCGATTGTCAATTTCACCATGTTGAAGTTTTTTATTTTTCGGCCCAAAAAACCGATTCCAGTGCAGGAATAATTGCCAACCCTGATAAACTGGTCCACAGTCTGGCCAAATACCCCGTAAACGGGACCACTCGCAGAAACACGACCTATACCAACCATCAAGAGAATATTTAATATGAAATATACATTTGCACTCGCGATAATACTGTCAATGTTGACTTCAGGAACCATTCTGGCAGCGCCGACATCGACACTGGAGCAAATCAAGAATACCGAAACCATACGCATTGGTTACCGTGAAAACGAACCGCCAATGTCTTTTTTGAACAAGGATAATCAGCCAGTGGGCTATTCCATTGATCTTTGTTTGCGCATCGTGAGTGCCGTAAAAAGCAGGTTAAAAAATCCCAACATCGCTACCAAGTATGTGCCGGTCACTGCTTCCAACAGGTTTGAGATGCTGACCAGCAATTCAATCGATATCCTGTGCGGCGCCACAACAAAGACACTTTCAAGAGCTGAACTGGTTGATTTCACCCAACTGTCCTTTGTTACCGGGGCATCCATACTCAGCCTCGAATCATCCGGGGTAAAGGGTATCGACGATCTCAAAGGCAAGAAGGTTGCGGTGGTCAAAGACACCACAACAATAACCAGCCTGAAAAAGGCGCTGAAAAAAGCTGAGAGTGATGCTGAAATCGTCGTCGTAAGTTCCGCTTCTGAAGGCATGGATGCGCTCATCAAGGGCAAGGCAGATGCATTCTCATCTGATCAGATCGTTCTGATTGGCCTCGCCCTTACAACCGAAAGCAAGGAAAAGTTCAGTATTTCACAGGAGATTTTCTCATATGAACCTTTCGCGCTGGCGGTGAGAAAAAATGACTCCGAGTTTCGGCTGATCGCTGACCGCGTATTATCAGAACTTAACCGAAGCGGCAAAATCAGCCTGATCTATTCGCAATGGTTTGGTGGGTACACCAAGGAAGTCCCTTCATTGCTTGAAGCAATGTTTCTGCTTAACTCAACACCCGAATAAACTTGCTTGCCGGGAGGCATGCAAGTGTCCCCCGGCAGTAACTTTCAGATCAAGGCAGCTCTTGCAGGGTCACAATACTCATACGCACTATGGTGCGGTCTTCGTTACACTTCCTTGTAAATTTCCGCGCCCTGCCGAATAAATTCCTCCGCCTTTTCCTGCATACCAATTTCAACGGCTGTCTGCTCGTCAACTCCCTGTCTGGCCGCATATTCTCGCACGTCCTGGGTGATCTTCATTGAACAGAAGTTCGGGCCACACATGGAACAGAAATGCGCCACCTTGTGCGCCTGCTTGGGCATGGTTTCGTCATGGAACCCGCGGGCCTTTTCCGGGTCAAGCGACAGGTTAAACTGGTCCTCCCATCTGAATTCGAAACGCGCCTTGGATAGTGCATTGTCACGAATCTGGGTGCCCGGAAATCCTTTTGCCAGGTCAGCGGCATGCGCGGCCAGTTTATAGGTGATGATACCCTCGCGGACATCATCCTTGTTTGGTAAACCCAGGTGCTCCTTGGGCGTGACATAACACAGCATGGCAGTGCCATACCAGCCTATCTGTGCCGCACCAATGCCGGAGGTGATATGGTCATAACCCGGTGCGATATCAGTGGTCAACGGGCCGAGGGTGTAAAAAGGGGCTTCATAGCAATCCTGTAACTGCTTGTCCATATTCTCCTTGATCATTTGCATGGGTACATGACCAGGTCCCTCTATCATGACCTGGCAGTCATGCTCCCAGGCAATCCTGGTCAGTTCACCCAGTGTTTCCAGTTCACCGAATTGGGCGGCATCGTTGGCATCGGCGACCGATCCGGGGCGCAGGCCATCACCCAGAGAGAATGAAACATCATAGGCTTTCATGATTTCGCAGATCTCATCGAAACGGGTATAAAGAAAACTTTCCGTATGGTGTGCCAGGCACCATTTCGCCATGATGGAGCCGCCACGGGAAACAATACCGGTCACACGATTCGCGGTCAGCGGCACATGTTGCAGGCGAACGCCTGCATGAATCGTGAAATAATCCACGCCCTGCTCTGCCTGCTCGATCAGGGTGTCCCGAAACAATTCCCAGGTCAGTTCTTCTGACTTGCCGTCGACTTTTTCCAGTGCCTGGTATATCGGCACGGTGCCGATCGGCATGGGCGAATTGCGTAATATCCATTCCCGGGTTTCATGAATATTCTTGCCCGTGGAAAGATCCATCAGGGTATCCCCACCCCAGCGGGCCGACCAGACCATTTTCTCGACCTCCTCTTCAATCGAAGAGGTAACCGCTGAATTACCGATATTGGTATTGATCTTCACGCGGAAGTTACGGCCAATAATCATTGGCTCCAGCTCAGGATGGTTGATATTGGCCGGTATGATGGCCCGGCCTCGCGCGACTTCATCGCGAACGAATTCCGGGGTAATGATTTCGGGGATAGAGGCACCGAAATCCTGCCCTGCATGTTGCCTCAACAACTGTTCATAGCGTGGGTCGGC
>JBFFRZ010000077.1:0-10111 GCA_041572715.1 Gammaproteobacteria bacterium | reverse complement strand
GCGCTCTAGAGATGGCACAAAAAGCTGTATCTATTGATGGTTCTAATCCGCAAGTGTATTGGGCCCTGGGTTATGTACACATGAGAAGGCTAGAAATAGATAAAGCCAACGCAGCCATAGGGCGCGCTATAGAGATAGCTCCAAATTACGCTGATGGATATGCCATGTTGGCGGTTATCAATAATATTCAGGGTAAGCCGATAGAGGCCATCAAGAATGTTCAAAAAGCTATGCAGATTAACCCATACTATACATTTGAGTATCCTTATAATCTTGGGCGAGCATACTATGTGGCAGGAAACTATTCTGAAGCTATACCTTCTCTGTTAGAAGCATTGGATAGGAATGGCACAGATTATCGGCCACGTCTCTATTTAATCGCGAGCTATGTCAGGCTAGGGCAGATGGATGACGCTAAATGGGAGCTAGACCAAATATTGACTCAAAACCCGGATATTAATATCTCATATATAATGAGAGTGCATCCCGATAATAAGGAATCCCTTGAGAAATTGGTAAATGATATTCGCCAGGCCGGCCTTCCTGAATAGAAAAAATTCAACAAGATCAGCTGGATATGAATTCGCACCTACCAGTTTTTCGAATTTGCGTCTATTTTGTAAGCTTATTGTTGTCCCCAGACATGAGTGAATAATGAGTGTGCAAGAAGCTATATATAGAAATCTAAAACTTTTAATGCGCATAACGTTAATTTGCTGGACTTTGTTATTTCCCGCGCAAGCGCTTAGTGAGAAAATCGATTTCGCTATTATTGGCGACATGCCATATGACAGCGCGCAAAGAAAGCAATACCAGATAATGATGGACCAGATCAATGCAGCTGACGTCGCGTTTGTGATTCATGTTGGTGATTTTTGGGGAGACGGGGTTATGTGGAAGCCGACGACGATAGGTTTGCCGCCTTGTGCGGATGAAACCTATAAGGATCGACTAAAGTTAGCCCAGGATTCGGTACATCCATTCATTTTTACGCCAGGCGACAATGACTGGACTGATTGCCATCGTGCAAAGCCAGTTGCCTACGATCCAACTGAACGCCTGAATAAATTGCGGCAGATGTTTTTTTTCGATGACCGAAGTCTGGGCAAGAGAACAATTGCTCTGGAGCGTCAAAGCGAAAATAAACAATATGAGAAATTTAGTGAGAATGCGCGATGGACTATGGGGGGCGTTTTATTTGTGACGCTACACATAGTAGGCAGTAACAATAACTTTGGGCGAACAACCGATATGGATGCGGAGTTTATGGAACGTAATGACGCTAACCTGGCTTGGTTGGGTGAAAGCTTTGATATGGCTGAGAGAAATGGCAATAAAGCTATTATGCTTATTGCTCATGCCAATCCTCAATTTGAGTCCAAATGGTCGGCCAGACTACGCAAGCGTTATCTGCTAGGCGGCCTCGATATTAAACCATCGGCTGAAAAGCGGCATACGGCATTCGACGATATTATCGAGGTTCTCGAGGAGAGAACGTTGTCATTCGACAGGCCGGTTATATACTTGCATGGTGATACTCACACCTTTCGCTTAGATAAGCCCCTGGTTGGATCAATTAGTGGCAGGATGATTGAAAATTTCACCAGGGTTGAAACAATCGGTTATAGAGGTACACACTGGTTACAAGGCGTTATAGACCACAATGACCCCAATGTTCTCCAGTTCAGGGTTCAAATTGTTCCTGATAATAAAGTCAGGCACTAAGAACATCTGTTACTGATGAAAAATAAATGAAGTTCCAGTCACTCGCGTCTAATAATTTCTAAATTATGAAGCCAGGTTTTGATTCATAAATCAAAGATATTTTTGGGCGCAGAACGAACTATTTCTCAGGTTTTATGCCACGATAGAGATTGGCTACAATGCGATAATGGAAAAATGTGACATACACGGTGAGGTCGATGAATCTGGCATTGAAATAATAGCCATTGAGCCGAAAAACAAGTTGGATGATTATCGGCAGGCTATGGTCATGGCCGACCAGTTGGCAGGTGAAAGACTTGGAGAGTTCATGTTGCTCTCATGGTATGACCGTGATCGGGATTTTGAGTCACCACAGCATTCAAGTGAGTGCCATGCTGATAGTGCTGTGCCGGGTTATGTAGACTATGGAATCAATCATGGTGCAGAGTTAAAAGTAGATATAGATCATGGACGGTTCGTTTTTTATTACTTGCCTTTATAGGGTAATGCTTTAGGAAGTATTCCGGACTGAATCCTTAACCCTTTATTGGGCTAAGTTATGGCTACGTTGTGGCTCATCAGGGACGGAGCATTAATGTTCGTTCTGTGTACGGGGCAGACTCAGGCTAGATGAGGAATATTCTAGCTATAGGCACCATAATTCAGCCATTCATAGTCGCTGACCATTAGACAAAATTTCCTAACGCGCAAATGGAAATGCCTAATTATGGAATCAGGGCTGCCAAGTTTTAACGATCGGAAATTCTGAGTGGTTGTTATCAATGCCCTTGCTTAACTATGAGTAATGATGCAGGAAACAAGAGCGCCGGGCCATTCTTGGTATGGTAGTCTTGTAGCAACATGTTGCGCCTACTATCGATTCAGTTATTCATCCTGTCTTTATCCCTCGGGCTTGTTGCGTGCGGTACTGAGGACTCAGGAAGTGACGGTAGTGGTTCGGCCAAGACTTCGACCCAGTCAGAGGAAAGCCTGGGAGTTGATCCTAAAATCATCTCGCAAGAAATATTCTTGGGCGATCTCCCAGAGATGCGCGCTCGCGGAATTATTCGCGCCCTCGTGGTATATAACCGCACAGACTTTTTTCTCGATAACGGTCAGATTCGGGGCATTCAGGCAGAATACTTAAGCGGCTTTGAGAGGTTTCTTAACAGCGGCATCAAGAAAGAGGCTGATAAAATCCGCATCCTGAAGATACCGGTATCCTTTGAACAACTGATACCAATGGTAGAGGCGGGCTACGGTGATATTGCCGCACATTTCCTGACTATGACTCCTGGAAGAGAAAAACGCGTCAATTTCGTCAGTGGTCATCGCATGAAGATTGACGAAATCGTAGTGACGCATCGTGATGTTAATGATGTAAATGTAATCGAGGATCTTGCAGGCCGGGAGGTCTATGTGCTCTCTGGAAGTAGCTATTATGAGCACTTGCATAAGGTTTCTGAATCACTGGTGGAAAAAGGTGCCAGGCCCATACATGTACGTAAGGCAGATTCACGCTTGCGTAGCGAAGACATCATGGAACTGGTTAACGCCGGCGTGGTGGACCTCACAGTTGTGGATGATTACCGTGCAAAGTTATGGGGTCAGTTATTGCCGAATATCCGTTTGCTGGAAGAGGTACGTGTGGCAGGGGATCGCAGCGTTGGCTGGGCAGTGCGCAAGAAGAATCCAAAACTCCAGCAGGCATTGCAAAAGTACAGCGTGCAGGGTCGTAAAGGAACCAAGATGGGTAACATCCTGTTCAAGCGCTATTTCGATAGTACTCGCTGGATTGCCAATCCCGCAGACCAGACTGAGCGCGACAAGCTTAATCGCTTTTTGCCATTGTTCAGAAAATATGGCAAGAAATACGGTTTTGATGAACTCGCACTGGCTGCCCAGGCCTACCAGGAGTCTGGACTGGACCACTCGCGTAAAAGCCATGCGGGAGCCGTAGGTATCATGCAGTTGCTGCCAGACACAGGAGCTGACAAGAATGTCGGCATACCTGACATCAGTAAAGTCGAAAATAACATTCATGCGGGCGCAAAGTATCTGGCTTTTCTGCGCGATCGCTATTTCAGTGCTGACGAAATTTCTCCATTTGATCGCATGGCCTTCACATGGGCTGCCTACAATGTAGGCCCGGCTAGAATCCGAACGATACGCAAGGAGGCTGAGAATATGGGACTGGATCCCGATGTCTGGTTCAACAACGTGGAGGTCGCTGCAGGCAAACTGGTCGGTACAGAGCCGGTCCGCTATGTTGCCAACATCTATAAATACTATGTAGCCTATCGCCTGGTAAAATCGCATGCGGAGAATCAGGAACAAGCGCTTAGAAAACGTCTATCAAAGTAGGAATAATTCATCGGAAAATAAGTTGGCATTCATTACACCAAAAGAAGCCTTTTGTTTTCTGGAGCCACGCTGCCATGCAAACGAACATTAGGGACTGGTGAATGTTGTCAGGATATTGCAACGTTATTTTGGTTCCCATGGAATAATAGGATGGCCATAATGAGCATTAATCGATAGTCAAGTGGCAAGTCTAATGGCTTGAATTTTCACAAAATGACGTAGGCGTTCCTGTAGTAACTAGCACTATTGCCGGTAAATCGGTTCTTCAGGTGCAAAATAGAACATAGATGCTAAAATTACGTATCTGGTTTCGGGTTGATACTGCATTATGAAAAATCATTTAATTGCTCCCGCCTTGCGACTGTTCTTCTTTGGCTCAGGTACCGTCATCTGGATTGGAATCTGGCTCACTGGTTTTGCGACTGTACATTGGCTGCTCTACTTTCCTGCTGTGTTCTTTTACTTTGCTGCAATTAGCGGAATTTGCCCGGGTATCATTATTTCAAAAATCGCACTACCGGAAAAGAAAGAAGGACAGCCAAAAAGCACTTAACATTAGTGTTTGTAATTGCTTGCTGCTTCAATCGGTTCATATCTATTGTGTCCGATTTCCAACATAAATAGATATTATTGCTTGTCATGTACAAAAGTTCAGTTTTCTTACTGCTAGTCTTTGCTTCCATCCTGATGCCTGGGGTTATTGTTGCTGATGAAAAGATTCCTTTTGTAATTCAGCTGACTCGTGCTGCTGACAATTATGGACACCGTCGAGCATTCCTGCAGATTGATAGAGTGCTAGATGATCTGGATGAAGAAAGACTTAAGTTTGAAGTTGTGGCATATGAAGACGGTATCCATGCGCTGTTGGCTGATAACCAGGAGACATCGCAATTATTGACCAAATTGGCAAACCGGGGCGTAACATTCAAGGCCTGTAGGATAAGTATGAACGCATGGCGCTTGACAGAAGACCAGTTCCCGCTGGAAGTTGAGTTTGTGCCAGCCGGCGCTCCTGAAGTGATACGGTTGCAAATGAAAAGTTATAAATATTGGCGTCCTTGATTTATAACGATCACCCTCTGCGAAACTTGAATATAAATAGCAGCTCTTTTTTTGTAACCTTACTGATAGTTTAAATCTATCAGTGTGCGGCTTTGTGATTGATCGGGTGTCGTTGGGAAACTGGGTAAGGGCCCACTTAGGTTTTGATCGCACCGTACAATGGTGGAGACTGCATGTAAAGCGCAACGAGCTCGTCAAGTGACCGCAGAGCATCCCAATAAATAAATTCCCGGATAGTTTATATATTAATATACGATTACCATATACCGCGCACCATATGGCCTGTTGACTGACTGGAGTACGATTTGATAGTCGATTTTAAACCAGGCAATGAGATCCATGTCTCACGCCAGGATGCCAACAACCCTCTATCGGCCTGCTCTAAATATAGTTTCCACCTGGATGACGCCGAATGGCCATCAGTGGAACACTATTACCAGGCGATGAAATTCGAGGATGATGAAACGAGGGAAGAAATACGTCTGGCCTTGCATCCCATAGATGCCGCAAGGCTGGCGAAGAAATATAAAAAGAGAATTCGCAAGGATTGGGTGAAAATCAAGGCCACTATGATGACACGCGGAACCTACATCAAATGTAGAACTCATCAGGAAGTTGCTAATGCATTGCTGGAAACCGGTGACAATAAGATTGTAGAGACTAGTCAGTACGACTATTACTGGGGCTGCGGACGTGATGGTCGAGGTAAGAACACCTATGGTCTAATGCTTATGGACATTAGAGATAAACTGGCGGAACTGCAATAACAGGTTCCACGGCCCCTTATGTGAAGATAGCACAGGGGAATATATTGCTGTATTTTTCGATTAAGTTATATGCTGGTATCGAAAGAGCCATACATGAGTAAATTCAGCCTATGAAAACAAAACTGCAAGACCTCTTTTCACCTGTTCTTGGTTATTTCGAGTCTGGTGAAGGAGGTTATAGCTATAAACAATCTCATAGAACAGTTCTTATCGTTATGGGCGTTCTATTCCTCATGCTCTCATTTGTTTCGCTCGCTGCGGCAATAGTCACCGCGCAGGTTGCGGCTGGTCTTCCCTTTCTGATATTTTTTAGCGCAGGGGCCGTTTGTCTAATCGTTGGCGGTTTGGGCAGCGACCGCGCAGTCGCCAGGTTATGGGGCAATAATTCATAGAAGGCGTACACGAAACGAAAGATAATGCGTAATCGGGGTTAAAGTCAGGCGGTCCGTTGTGCCCATAGTGGCTGAGTAGAGATAAACCTGGTGTGGTTGGAGTGTACTGGGTGTCTTTGTCCGTTAGATGAATTCCAGGTCGCTACTAGTGACTATACCTGAAGTATCGTATCGGATAATGTAGCGACTTTTTTTCGGGGGTTAATCCATGTCCAGATGGCGTCAGCCAGAAATGTTGCTATTGCTCATGGCAGCTGCAATGCCGATTTCGTTCGGCATCTGGCGGGCATTGCTGAATAATTTTACGGTCGAGTATGCCGGCTTTACTGGCATCGAGATCGGTATCCTGCAATCGCTCAGGGAAATTCCCGGTTTTCTTGCCTTTGGCGTGGTGTTTTTACTGCTGATTATGCGGGAACAGACCCTGGCCCTGTTATCCCTGGCGTTGCTGGGTCTCGGTACGGCACTGACCGGCTTTTTCCCGTTTGAAATCGGCCTCTACGCAACTACTGTATTAATGTCGATTGGCTTCCACTATTACGAGACGATCAACCAGTCATTATCACTGCAATGGTTTGAAAAAGAACATGCCGCGCACAAGATGGGGCAACTGCTGGCGGTTGGTGCCTTCACCGGATTGGTCGCCTATGCCCTGGTGTGGCTGACCCTCGACGTGTTTTCATTGCCGATGCAAGCGGTGTACCTGCTTGGTGGTGGTTTGACCATCGCAATCGCGGTGTTCTGCTGGCTATGGTTTCCGCATTTCCCCGAGAAAGTCGAACAGCATAAAAAACTCATCTTGAGGAAGCGTTACTGGTTGTATTACGCGCTTACGTTTATGGGTGGCGCAAGGCGACAGATTTTTGTGGTTTTTGCAGGCTTCCTCATGGTGGAGAAGTTTGGTTTTTCTGCGGCAGAAATCTCGCTCCTGTTTCTCGTCAATGGTGCGCTCAATATGTATTTCGCACCGAAGATTGGCAAATTGATCGGGCTATGGGGTGAGCGCAAGGCACTGACGATTGAATACATCGGCCTCATCGGTGTGTTTACGGCGTATGCCTTTGTGTCCAGCGCATGGATAGCGGCGGTTTTATTCGTCGTGGATCATTTGCTCTTTTCCATGGCGATTGCACAGAAGACCTATTTTCAGAAAATAGCGGACCCGAGAGATATGGCTCCAACTGCCGGTGTGGCATTTTCTATCAATCACGTAGCGGCGGTCATACTGCCTGTTTTCTATGGCATGCTTTGGATCATCTCCCCTGCCGCGGTATTTCTGACGGGTGCGGCACTGGCATTAGTATCTCTGATTCTGTCCAGGCTGGTTCCATTAAAGCCGGAGCCGGGCTGCGAAGTAGAACTTCCGGTAATCAATGGCAGGCTAAGCAAGCAAAATTCTACGGTCTGAAGATATTTCAACCGCTCACAGGGAATGTGTATCAGCGCGTTTCCTGAAATTAATAATCTTCTTGGCAGTATACTCAAATAACATGCCGGCCAGCAGGCCCGCCAGCATTGTATAGAGAACACTAATGACAGTGACCAGTAAAACGGTCAGCATTGATATCGGGGATAGCTTGAGTAGTTTTTTTGGCGTAACCATGTAGCTAGCTGTGATTAGCAGCAGAATGCCAAACACTGGTCCCGGAAGCAGCGAGAGATAATAGGATGCGGCCGGACCAGTCATCATGCCAAGTATCAGCATCACCAGCCCTAATATAATCAAAGGAAGTCCATTGCGTCCGCCAGCGGCGTGATAGGCAACCATTCCACTGGCCCCATGGCACATGGGAACTGCACCAAAAGGAGCAAGTAGCAGGTTCAACCCACCTGTACTCACAGCTAGTTTGTTTACAGTGATATGGGTCTTGTCATCTGGGTAATAGTCGTGTGCGATGACCGCTGTCAAAAACAGGGCGTTAGTGATAGTCAATGCTAGTTGTGGAAAGAACGCCAGATCAAGCGCAGTCAGCATGCTGTCGAGAGTTGGCCAGTTCATCATGGGAATGACGAGTTCCAGCAATGGTGCATCAGTCGTGGTTTCGGGGGTTTGCCAGTAGAAATAGAGGCTCATGGCCAGGATGGTGATGAAAGCGATGGGATGCGCACGGGTATTTTTGATCAGGATGAACAGTCCCAGCAGGATCAATGCCGGTAGCAGCGTGTCTTTGACAAATGGCACCGCGGTCAGCAGCAATATGATTGCCAACGCAGTTTGAATGCCAAGCATGATCGTTGATGAAACCAGTTTCTTGAGTTGGCCGGCCCAGCCGGTCAGGCCCAGTACAAGTACGGTAATGCCAATCAATATCCCGGTAGCCATGACCGCCTGTTGATCCATCTGACCGACGATCGCCATTGCGGCAACGACCTTCATGGGCTGGGCTGGTATGGGTCTGCGATATATCAACCCGCTTGCCAGGGCAAACACGCCAAGTCCCATCAGCACGAGGCCCGTATTCATGTTGGCGGCGATTGTCATAGCCAGCACCAGGGGCAAGATGATGCCAAGGTCTGCAAAGCTTGCAGTGATATTAAGAAAGTGCTGTTTCAACTGACTACTTGCCAATCAACATTGCAGGGCTCTTCAAACCGGGTACATGGTTAATCTTCTATCGCCAGCATGGCATGGCTGGCTTTAATCAGTACCGATAAGGCATTGCCTTTCAGCCGCTCAACCGATGCTGTGGCGATTGTCGACGTGATCATTTTCCGTCGATGATATTGCATGTGCGCAGTTTCATTATTCAGGGCCCTTTTTAAATAGCCGGGAGGATTTCAGTAGTTCGCACTGGGGTGCGGTAATCCTGGTATTGGCAGGGCTCGTCTGCTCATTCATCAGATTACCGGGTTCGTTGCTGTGATCGCCATTATCAACCAGGATATGGAAAAGTTCATGTGCCATGATAATGCCAGTGTCGGGTTGTTCGGTGATCATCCAGGCGGTATTGGAAAGCCAGGGCATGCTCCGGGTGTTGATGCTGCCAAAAGCCTCACCGCCGAAAGCTTCCAGGCGCCGGGTATCACGCACGAGGAATATGGCGGGACCAGTGATGTGGGTGTTGTCGATTAATGTTCTGGAACTCAATGAATGGAAGTCCAGTAAATAGTCTGAAACAGAATAACGTCGTAATGTTACATCGAGACCAATATTGCACTGGCTATAAATCTCTTGTGCTTGTAATGCTGCCTCGCGTGCCTGTTGTATTGTCCAGCCGCTGTTTTCCAGCAGGATGATCTCGACACCTAGTTTTTCAGACTCCTTGTCTGCTGCAGGGGATGGAATGGTTTCGCTGGACAGGCGTTCAACGTATGCGGTGTCACTTAACGGATCATTCAACAGACCATATGCCGTGTATTGCCTGGCATGACCCTTGTCAGCCATCGACAGTATCTGCTGCTTGATCTGTGTCGAATCCCAGTCTTGATGTTGTTGGGCAATGCGAGCAGCAAGTGCTGCGATACGTGACACTGCATAACTGGTACCCGACACCAGTTTCTCATTGCCATCAAAGTCCGTAGCAAACTGGCGGTCAGCCGGCAACAGGATATCTGTGCTATTTTTTCCCCAATTGGTCATCACCGCAGGCACCGGGGTTTCATCCGCGGCGCTCAGCGTGATCAGATTGTCCAGGTCGAACGCCGCGGGGTAAACCGGGTGTTCATCAATGTCCAACCCGTTGTTACCGGATGAAATGATGAAGAGAATCTCCGGATGCGCTTTGGCGCTATCATAAAACGGTAGCCAATCATCCCGGTTGTTGCTGCCAAGCGGCATGGCGATGATACGGACATGATTGTTCGCGGCATGTTCAATCAGCG
>JBFFRZ010000076.1:0-10136 GCA_041572715.1 Gammaproteobacteria bacterium | reverse complement strand
GTGATCTGTCCACAATACACCCGGTCGATATGTCAGCCGAAGACGAAATCCAGGAGTTCGTCTCACACTCATGGTATGACTATGAAGGCGGCAAGGACCAGGGACTGCACCCATGGGCTGGCGAGACAAAACTCAATTACAAAGGCCGTGGTGGTCCGGATACGCCATACAAACAACTGAATGTTGACGATGGATATTCCTGGCTGAAATCACCACGCTGGAATGGGAAACCCATGGAAGTCGGTCCTCTGGCCCGCGTGCTCATGCTTTATGCCAAAGGCCACGATCAGACCAAAGAGCTGGTTGACAGCACCCTGACCACCCTCGGCGCAGACAAGCGCGCACTGTTCTCTACATTGGGCCGCACCGCTGCACGTACGCTTGAGACCAAGATCATCGGTGATGCCATGCAGAACTGGTTTGACACCCTGCAGGCCAATATCAAGGCTGGCGACACCAAAACCTTCAATGAACTGAAGTGGGAACCCAGCAGCTGGCCAAAAGTTGCCAAGGGTGTCGGCTTTATGGAAGCACCCCGTGGCGGTCTGGCGCATTGGGTAGTGATCAAGGACGGTATCATTGATAATTATCAGGCCGTGGTACCCAGCACCTGGAATGCAGGACCTCGTGATGCTGAAGGAAACGCAGGCGCCTACGAGGCAGCACTGCAGGATAACCACCAGTTGCACGATGTCATGCAGCCAGTCGAAATCTTACGCACAGTCCATAGCTTTGATCCTTGTATCGCCTGTGCCGTTCATATGACAGACAAGGACGGCAAGGAAATGCTCAAGGTCAAGGTTAGATAAGGCATTGGAGAAGATTGAAATGAAAAAACTGATCACACTTTTTACTTCCGCACTTTGTTATACGGGTAATAATCTAGCCATCGCCCACCCTGGCCACCAGGTCGACAGTATGGTTGGACAAGCCGCTCATGCATTCACATCGGTGGACTATTTCCTTGGTGCCCTGCTCGTGAGCGTGGTCGTGTACCAGGTTATCAGACGACATAACAGATAGTTCGCTTACTGAATATGTATACACAGCTCGACTCCATGCGCATAAACGACTTTGTAATCAGGGGCAGGCTATGAGCATGTACATCCGTGCGCCACTGGAAGACGGCCCGGACGTACGCACCCTGGAAATCAGTGTTTCCGGAAAGCTGGTCGAGGATGATTACAAAAAACTGGTTGAGCGTACAGATGAGCTCATAGCCAACCATGGCAAGCTCAACATGATCGTTGAGTTAACTGATTTTCACGGCTGGACGGCTGGCGCAGCCTGGGAAGACATGAAGTTCGGCATTGAGCACTTCAGCCATATTGAACGAATGGCGCTCATTGGTGACTCTGCCTGGGAGAAAGGTATGACCTTGTTTATCAAGCCTTTTACCTCGGCTGAAGTGAAATATTTTGACCACAATGACAGCGAAGCGGCATATAATTGGATACATGGAGACGACTATTAGCCTGCAATAATTCCAACAAATAACAAAGAGGTGGTCAGATGATCAAGGTTCATTATGACGAAACCGTGCTGTACATCAAGGTACTGGGCAAGATCGAAAAAGGTGATTTTGAAAACCATGTCAAAAAGCCCGCAGACCATATCTTGAGTGAATACGGAAAAATACGCGGCATTCTCATTGATGCCAGTGATTTTGAGGGATGGGAAGATTTTCCTGCATTAATGGAACACATCGGATTCATCAAGGACATGAACCATGATGTGTACCGGGTAGCCATCATCGGCGACGCTACCTGGCAAAAACTCCTACCTTCAATTGCCAACCTTTTCCTTGAACCCGTCGTCAAGCGCTTTGATCCCAAACATGGCCAGGAGGCTGAAGAATGGATCAAACACTGGTAGTTAGGCCAGGAGCCATTACAGAGACAACCGGTTACACCACACCGCGCCTATAAAGTCGACGATAAACCGCTGGATAGTAACTGGCTCGAATCAGATAATTCATCGCATATCATCTTTCCCGTATACTCTCGCTCCTGAATTTCAAGAGTGGGCTGAGAAAGTAATCGATCAACCTTCTGTCCCCTGTTTTGGCCTCAACGCTGACAGACAATCCCGGGTGCAGGGTGACACGCCTGTCCCCTGTCTGGATCGTATTATCATCGAGCCGCACTCTTGCTACATAGCCAAGGCCGTTTTTCTCGTCGAGTATGGAATCATTAGATATTGATCTGATTTCAGCATTTATAGTTCCATACCTGGTGAACGGAAACGCATCAACCTTGACTTCTGCGCGCTGACCCTCTTTCACAAAACCTATATCCCGGTTATTGAAGACAGCCTCGACTTCAAAATCCATTCCTCCGGGAACTATTCGCATCAATTCCTGTGCAGGCGTTACCACTCCCCCGATTGTGTGTATGGCCAGCTGCTGCACAACGCCGGCAACTGGTGACCTGATCAACTGAAGAGAATCACTTTGTTTCGCCTTGATTATGTCCTGCTCCACAATATCACGCCTTGTGTAATTTTCATTTTGGTGTTTGAGTAAATCAGAAATAATCTGCTCGTATAGCGAGGCATGATTCTGTTTAGTGGTCTTTATTTTCGCTTTGACCAGTTGCAGCTGCTCACGCTGTACCTGCAATTCCATAGACTGCTCAATCCTCTCCTGTTCCAGTTCCAGCCATTGATTACGCGATACGGCGCCTGACTCAAGCACCCGAGCATATGATTGCGTCCGTTCCGTGATCAATGGAACAGTTTTCTCCAGCTGATTTACCCTTGTCTGGATCACTTTGAGTTCGGCCAGGCCCTGGTTAATCTGCTCCTGAACACTCTCAAGTTGCGCACGATAATGGCGAAAATCTGCATCGATTCTTGCTGATAGTTGATCATTGGCTGGCAAAGGCAGGCGCTCATTACCGGGCATCGTTGCGGACACTTCCAATAGCTGAAGCCTGTCTAATAAATGGCGTATGCGCTGTAACTCCTCGGATATAGTCTTGTCTTCAGCCTGTAGTCGGGTAATGTTCGCCTGCTGTTTAGTTGCATCAAGCTCAATCAGTAACTGGCCCTTCTGTACTAACTGATCTTCAGTAACATGTACCGCTTTTACAGTACTCATCTCAAATGGCTGTATAACCTTGACCTTGCCGGCAGGTATCACTTTGCCCTGCGCCACGGCAACAATATCTACCCTGCCCACCGCAGACCAGACAACCGCCGTTATGAAGAACAACATAATCACCCACATAATTCCGCGGCCAAGCGGGTTGGGTGGCGTATCCATAATTTCGAGGGCGGCGGGTAAAAACTCCAGCTCATCCCTTGTCTTTGCTTTACCGGAAGATAATACATACCTACTGCTGACAGGATAGTTCATGCCGTTTGCATAGCCCAGAGTCGGGCGTACTCACCTTGCCCACGCAATAGCTGATCATGGGTGCCAATATCTTTTATGCTCCCTTTTTCCATCACGACGATCCGGTCAGCATGACGTACTGCAGACAGGCGATGCGCAACGATAAATACCGTCCTGCCCTTTGCGATGTAGCGCATGTTATTGTTGATGATTCGTTCCGATTCATAATCAAGAGCGGAAGTCGCCTCATCCAGAATAAGCACTTTGGGATTAGTCACCAGCGCACGCGCTATGGCGATGCGCTGGCGTTGGCCACCTGAAAGGTTGCTGCCCCGTTCGTCTACTGTAGTGTCATAGGCATCCGGTAGATCCAGAATGAACTCATGTGCTCCAGCCATCTTCGCCGCCTGCACAATGAGTTCCATTGTTATTGATGGATTTGCGAGCGCTATATTTTGACGGATCGTGCGATTGAACAGAAAGTTCTCCTGTAACACGACACCAATGTTTCGCCTCAACATACCGGTATCAACCAGTGCCAGATCCACGCCATCGAGTAGCAGCTTGCCTGATTGTGGAATATAGAAACGCTGTATTAACTTCGTCAGCGTACTTTTACCTGAACCTGAAGGCCCAACTATGCCTATCAGCTGCCCGGGTTTTACCTCAAGATTGATGTTTTTCAGAACGTCAGGACCATCATGACGATAACGGAAACTGACATTATCAAACTTCACTCCACCGTGAATCGTAGATAGGACCTTGCTGGATGATCTATGTCGTGGCTCGCCACGCGTATTCAGAATATCCCCAAGTCGATCAACGGAAATACCTGCCTGCTGAAATTCCTGCCACAGGTTGAGCATGCCAAGAATCGGACCCGATACCCTGGCCGCCAGCATATTAAACGCAACCAGCATACCAACAGAAAATTCACCACTCATAACGAGATTTGCCCCAATCCACAGAATGAGCAGAACCATGATCTTGTTAATAAGAGATGCTACCTGGCTGGAGACATTCATGAGGTTAGACGCCTTGAATGATGCACTCACATAGCCTGCCAGGTGGTCTTCCCAATGCTTCTGGCTCTGGGTCTCGATGCCCCCTGCCTTGACTGTTGATATGCCGGTTATTGTCTCAACGAGCAAAGACTGATTGTCTGCACCGCGATTGAATTTTTCATGCAAACGTGCGCGCAAGATCGGAGTAATCACAACAGAAAGCAGTGCATAAACAGGGATGGTGGCGGCAACGATCGCCGTAAGCAGCGGACTGTAATAAAGCATGATCGACAGAAATACAAAAATAAAGAATAGATCGATCACGGACATGAGTGCTTTACCTGTCAGAAAATTACGTATTCCTTCCAGCTCTCTTACCCTGGCAACAGTATCCCCGACCCGTCGCACCTCAAAATATGACAGCGGCAACGACATCAGGTGTCTGAACAACCTTGATCCGAGAATCACATCAATACGGTTGCTGGTATGGGAAAATATATAGCTTCTCAAGCCGCTGAGAAGCACTTCAAAAATATATACCGCCAGCAGGCCCATCATCAGTACGTGAAGGGTACTCATGCTCCGATGCACCAGCACCTTGTCGATAACAACCTGAAAAATAAGCGGTGTCAGCAGCGCGAAAAACTGGATGAAAAAAGTAGCCAGCATGACTTCTGCAATGAGTTTCCTGTACCTGTGCAACACGGGCAGAAACCAGGAGATATCGAACTGTCGATAATGGTCAATCAGGCCGGATCGACTTGTTATGAGAATCAGTTCACCCGCCCATCTTGATGCGAATTCCTCCCTGCTCATGGTTACAGGCTGTGATTGTGCGGGGTCCTGGAGCAGGATTTGATGATCAGTAACCATGGCAATGATAACGAAATGCGATTCGCCATCAGGCCGCTGTTCATTTTGGGATGGGATCACCGCGATGGCCGGAAAATGCAGTTTTTCCAGCCTGTTTATACTGGACTTTGTATGCCTTGCCTTGAGACCCAGGGCTCTTGCTGCACGCACGATTTGTGTTACCCCAAACAGTTCATCGGGTTCAGCGTATTCATGCAATAGTTGTGTCTGGTTTACACTCACATCGTGCAGCCGGCACAGAATGGCCAGGCAGGATAAACCACTATCAATTGTATCTTGGGGAGCCACTTTTCATTTTCTCTGATCCCGGCAGAGTGTGGAGAAAAATAGTGACTGATACAGCTGGGGGAAACTACAGGATTTAATACCACCGCTGCAGTACACACAGCCTAGCTTCGATGCCGCTGATGCTCCCGCTGCTTTTGCTTTTTTCCATCCTGGCCACGCTTTGGCTTTGGTGACTTTCCTGCATAGGGGTTATCACCAGAACGAAATTCCACCTGTATGGGGGTACCATGTATTTTAAGTTGTTGCCGCATCCGGTTGACGAGGAAGCGCCGGTAGCTATCCGGTACTGACTCTGTCTGATTTCCATGAATAATAAATCTTGGAGGATTGACTCCACCCTGGTGTATGTATCTCAACTTGATACGTCTGCCGCGTACGATCGGCGGTTGATGCTCACCAAGCATATCCTCAAGCAGTCGGTTCAGGTCAGGCGTACTGTATTTCCTGAATGCAGAATGGTAGGCATCTACTGCGGAATCAAGCACATCATAAATGGCTGTACCATGTTTGGCCGAAATAAAATGCAGGTCGGCAAAATCCGTAAAGGCCAGTTTGCGCTCTATCTGCTGGCGAATCTGCTGACGATGATCCTGTGACAGGTGATCCCATTTATTAACTGCGAGCACCAACGCCCTTCCCTGTTCAAGCACATACCCAAGCAAACTGGCATCCTGGTCGGTAATGCTCTCACGGCCATCCAGCATCATAATGATTACATTCGCTTCATCGATTGACTTCAGGGTCTTTACTACGCTGAACTTTTCCACTGCCTGCCTGATGCGTCCCCGCCTTCTCACGCCGGCTGTATCAATCAGAATCAAAGGCTCATCATCATACTCAAGCCTGACATAGATACTGTCTCTGGTTGTGCCCGGCTCATCGTATGCAACCAGTCTTTCTTCACCAAGATACCGGTTGATCAATGTTGATTTGCCTACATTGGGCCTCCCGATCACCGCTATGGTCATGCAATGTGTGCCTGAAAGCGCTTCTGGCAGGCCGGATTCATCGGTGTCCCCGGGCAATAGCGGAACTATTACGTCCGCGAGATCATGCATACCACGTCCCTGGGAGGCGGCAATTGCGATCGGCTCACCCAGACCCAGTGCGTAAAACTCACTGACTACATTGACTTCATTAACGCCATCGATTTTATTAACAACAAGCACGATGGGTTTACCCATTCGTCTGAGCTGTGCGGCAATATCCTCATCACGTGCATTGATGCCCTGCTGTCCATCGACGATAAACAGCACAAGGTCCGCTTCTTCTGCAGCTACGAAGGATTGCTGAATCATCAGATCATCGATATCGCTGGCCTCATCAACCAGGCCACCGGTATCGATGACAATACAGTCATGGTTGTTGATACTGGCATGCCCGTATTGTCGGTCGCGAGTAAGACCGGAGAAATCAGCGACGAGCGCATCCCGTGTTCGGGTTAAACGGTTGAATAATGTAGATTTACCTACATTCGGACGACCCAGCAAAGCGATGACCGGCATGACGACATCATCCTTGGGGCATTATTTACTGCTGGATCTGACCGCGGTCAGTTCACCGCGATTGCTGTATGTATATGCTGACCTGCCATCGGTAACCGGCGCAGTGCTAATGCCGTCAGAATCAAGACTAATGCGACCTGTAAAATGTCCATCATCAGTGGATAACCAGTGCTGGTAACCTTCGAAATCACTAACAACGACATAATTATCCACGACGGCCGGGCCGGTTACTGCACGATGCTGCAGTTTGTCCTGTCTCCACAGGGAGGCGCCATTGCGACGGTCCAGGGCCCAGACGTTACCATCCGCATCAGTTACATACAGGTTAAGCCGGTCAACACTCATATCCTTGGAGGTGGACAAGTCCTTGGTCCACAGTGTTCGCGCTGTTTCCAGTTCCATCGCTACGATACTTCCCTGGTAAGATGCTGCGTAAACAACACCATTGACGATGAGCGGATTTCCATCGATATCAACGATTCGATCCAACTCCGAACGACCACTGGGAAACGCAACGCTTTTTTCCCACAGTGGCAAACCTTCCTTGAGGGAAACAGCAGCCAGTTTACCGCCGTCGGAACCATATACGACAAGACCACCAGAGATAACAGGTGAACTGCTACCCCTTAGTGTCAGCGTTGGCACTGTACGGTCATATGTCCAGAGCCGTTTTCCATCCAGCGCAGAAATTCCAAACAAACGGCCATCAATGGCACGCGCGATAACAATCCCGGCTGCAGTCGCGGGCACTGAAAGCACCTCGCTGGTTACCCTGCTGCGCCATTGTTCCTTACCATCTGTTATGGACAGCGCAATCACCTCACCTTCACTCGAGCCAAGCAGAACCATCCCGTCTCCAACACCCGGACCCGCGCCCAGGCGCGTGCTTGTGCTTACTTCCCAACGCTGGCTGCCTGTCTCAGCATCAACTGCCGTCACGGTACCATCACGACTTGCAGCGTAGACAATACCATCTGCAATTGTGGGCCTCAGATTGACAAAATTACGATTACCCCCCTTTCCAACATTTTTTGACCAGCTGGTACGCAGTGAGATGGAAGCCTGTATGTCAGTTAGCGGCGTGGCAGGAATCGCATTATCGGTTCCCTTGGTCATTTCGGTGATCGTGTCACAACCCGAGAGCGACAGACTGCACACCGCCAGCAACATTAAATGGTGAAATCTCATTGTCATCTGGAATTATTCCGTAACCGGTATGTCTTGCAGTTTCATCTGCAAGAACTGATTTTCTGCATCGCTGCCCGCCATGGAAACAGCATCCTGATAGGCTGAACGTGCAGACGCGAATTCACCACGGGCCACTTCCAGATCCCCTTTCAGTTCTGCAAATGCCTGGGCATAGGCACCTTCGATTTTTTCCGGAATCAACTGACTGGCCTCATCCAGCTTTGACTGTGCCAGGTAGATACGCGCAAGCCTCAGCCGTGCGACGGTATTCAGCACTGACTGCTGGTCTGCAACCAGGTCCGCAAGTGGCTTTATAGCCTTGTCCAGTTGCTCCTGGCCTGCATACGCACGCGCCAGCAGCAATCTAGACATGTCTGCATATAAGCTGGCACCAGCGTCGCCCATCAGGCTTTCTGCCTCGAGTACTGCCTGATCATACTTTTCAGCAGCAATATGCTGTTCAACGCTGGTTATCCTGGCCGAGTAACCTTCTGATACATTAACTTTATGCGATTGCCATCCACGCCACCCATAAACACCACCCAGCCCGAGCACAATTCCGAGTACTATTGACAGGCCGTTCTCTCGTAACCAGCCTTTGATCTGCTCAAGCTGTTCCTTTTCTGAATCCAGATGTTCCATCTTTAAACCTTCCCTGTTATATCTTCAGATTTTGCGCCAGCCAGCCAGCCAGCTCATCTGCAGCTACTGTCGTTTGCTCTGCTGCTGAATCACGCAGATACTTGATTGCAACGATTCCCTGGGCAAGCTCTTCTTCGCCCAGAATCAGCGCCAGTTCCGAACCCGATCGATCAGCCTTTTTAAACTGACTCTTGAAGCTGCCGCCTCCGGCATTAACCGTAAGTCGAAGTGCCGGCAATGAATCCCGTAATTTTTCGGCGTATGTTTGCATTTCAATCTGTACCGAATCACCCACACCGACGAAATAGGCGTGAGGATTCTGGACAACTTCCCGGGTCGTAGCAAGCATTCCAATCAATCTTTCCAGCCCCATCGCAAATCCCACCGCCGGGCAGTCCTTGCCGCCCAGTTGGCCGACCAGCCCATCATACCGCCCGCCTGCACAAATGGTACCCTGCGCCCCGAGGGTATCCGTAATCCATTCAAACACGGTGTCACAATAATAGTCGAGCCCCCGCACCAGGGTATCATCCACTGTGTATGCGATTTCGGCAGCATCCAGTCTTTCACGCAATTCGGTGAAATGCGCACTTGAAGCATCGTCCAGATAGTCCCCCATCCTGGGTGCCGACTCTATCAATGGCCGCATATCAGGATTCTTGCTATCCAGGATACGCAGTGGATTGGTTAGCAGGCGACGTTTGCTGTCATCATCCAGTTCTTCATAATGCCCCTGAAGGTACTCAACGAGTGAATCCCGATAGCGATTTCGTGACTGTGCGTTTCCGAGCGAGTTGATGTGCAGCCTGACATCGTTCAGGCCGAGCATCTTCCAGAAACGTGCAGTCATCATAATCATTTCTGCATCAATATCCGGGCCCGACAATCCAAAGACCTCGGCCCCGATCTGGTGAAACTGGCGATAACGTCCTTTTTGCGGACGTTCGTGGCGAAACATAGGGCCCATGTACCAGAGCCTTTGAACACCTTCATTCAGCAATCCGTGCTGTAACACTGCACGTACACACCCCGCCGTTCCCTCAGGCCTCATGGTCAGGCTGTCGCCATTTCGATCATCGAAGGTGTACATCTCCTTTTCTACAATATCGGTAACCTCACCAATCGATCGCTTGAACAACTCGGTCTTCTCGACTATCGGGAAGCGAATTTCGCGGTAACCGTATGCCTGCAACAGGCTACCCAGTTCCTGTTCAAGGAACTGACACAAGCCTGTTTCGGCAGGCAACTGATCGTTCATGCCTCTGATAGCCTGTAATGTGGAATTAGCCAAGATCGGCT
>JBFFRZ010000075.1:0-10283 GCA_041572715.1 Gammaproteobacteria bacterium | reverse complement strand
GTGAGTCGCCTGCTGCAGTTTGCCCAACCAGCGCAGCATTGGCTTGTTCTAACCAGACATGATGATCCGCAACTAATTGAGATCACCTCGCAGGGCGGACGAGACGTAGTGCAACGCTCTCGCTCGAACCGGTTGACCGATAGTGAAATGAGTCGTATAGCTTATCAACAGCGAGTCGAGGGTACGGAGTGGCTACTCTCCGATATTTATGATGAGGGACTATTAGACAGTTATAGGCAGCGGTTATGGCGTCCGCTCATTGGCGCATGGGCCACCGTCCTGCTGCTTAGCATGATGTCGTTATTCATCATTAACAGGGAGGAGCGTCGTCGGAACCTGACAGAAGCCAAGTTACGGCGGTCACATGACTTGCTTGAAGAGGCTGTGAATGAACGGACACAGGAGCTCGTCAAGACCAACCAGCAGTTGAAAGAGGAAATGATGCGTAGAGACAGGGCCGAGTCGATGCAAAAGATTTTTACTCGAGCGGCAAGTCAGTCCAGTGAGATCATCTTTATTACAGATACAAATGGAACCTACGAATATGTAAACCCCTGCTTTGAACGGGCGACTGGCTACACATCCGTAGAAGCTGTTGGAAGGCCCGGTGATTTATTGAAGTCCGGGGTAATGAGCGTCGGCTTTTACCGTGATCTATGGGAAACAATCACTGATAAAAAAACGTTCTCCGCGGTATTCGTCAACCGTAAGAAAGACGGTGAGCTGATCTATATGGATGAAACAATTACCCCGTTGATCGATGAAGAGGGAAATATTGAACACTATATTGCAACGGCAAGGGACGTCACCGAAGACAAGAGCAATCAGGAGCGGTTGCGATATATCAGTGACCATGACCTGCTGACGAATTTATTCAACCGTTCTTATTTTGAGCGGCATGTGGCAGAAATTATTTCCGCTGATCCGCTCAGGCGCCGTAATTTTGCGTTGATATATATTGATATCGACCGGTTCGATAAGGTGTCGGCGGGGCTCGGGCACCAGGCAGGTGACTTGATACTGATCGAGTTATCCCGTCGTATGCAGGTAATCTGCAAGGAATATGACATGCTTGCACGTTTTGGCGGAGACGAGTTCATCATCATGCTCGATTCTGTGACGACCGCTGAAGAGGTGTTGCCTGAGCTCGAGCGAGTGCTGCATTCACTAAACAAGGCGGTAACGATCAAGGGTGAACCGGTAACGCTTACAGGCAGTCTTGGCGTGGCATTATATCCAACGGACGGTGAAACTTATGAAGTACTTACCAAGGGTGCTTTTGCCGCGGTGAAGCGGGCAAAAGATGCCGGTGGAAACTGTTACGAGTTTTACCAGGAGGGTATGACCGACTCTGCTACGGCCCGGTTGCTGCTTGAACGCCAGTTAAACAAGGCGGTCGAGAACAAGGATCTGACATTTTCCTATCAACCGAAAATCATGACATCAACAGGTGGGTTGTATGGATTTGAGCTGTTGTCTCGCTGGGTCAATTCTGAGACCGGGCAGGCAACCTCACCGGCAATTTTTATCCCGATACTGGAAGAGAATGGATTGATATCGACGCTCTGGTCACACGCAATGGAAGATGCGTGCGGCATGCTGGCCAAACCACTGAATGACATAGCGCCGGAAATCAACATTGCTATGAATCTTTCTTCAAGGCAGTTGAGTGACTTCAGACTGGTTGACCAGATAAAAAGGTTCCTGGATGAATACGAACTACAGGCCAGCGCGCTCGAATTTGAAATTACTGAGAGCATGTTGATAGAAAATATCGACAGGGCAATCAAGACGCTCGAGGGTATCAAGGCGCTGGGATGCAAGTTGGCGATTGATGACTTTGGTACCGGGTATTCCTCGATGCAATACCTCAAATCCCTGCCACTTGATGCCATCAAGATCGACAAGAGCTTTACCAGTGAAATTCATATAGACAGTAATGACCAGATATTCGTGAAGACCATTATTGATATGGCACATACCCTGGGAATGTATTCAGTGGCTGAAGGTGTGGAGAACCAGGAGCAGTATGATGAGCTGGTTAAACTGGGCTGTGACCAGGTGCAGGGGTATTTTATTAGCAAGCCGGTTCCCGTGCATGAACTCGTGGCATGGGTCACATCCTACCAACCGTTAAAACAGTAACCCCCTTCTTCCCGCCTCTAAGCCAACTCGTTCAGGCGGTGATTATCGTTTGTATTGTATTCATGTGTGGCTCGTTAATTCTTCTTCCCTGGGTTTAGGCCTGAGCGATTGAATTATTCACCCGGTACAATCAGCGTCATCGTTACTGTTATGGCCCCGATATATATCTGTGCAAATTAAATTTGCACAGACATCTGAATAGAGAGCATCCCGGCCAGGGCATCATCAAAAATGTTATACCTTTCGCGCCAGGTTGGTGCGCGATTATCTGTCATGGGCCAAAATAGTACGCGGCAAGGGTTGTTCTACCCACAGAAATGCCCGAATAAAGGGGTTTTCGGGTTGGCATGAAACCTGCTCAATCTTCATTTAGTACATTAATCGTTGAAAGCTAGGGCGGATACTGATCTCGAGTCGGTGGTGTAGAGCCATCCCGGGAATAAGCAGTTCTTTGTGGACGTTTTTATTGTTCATAAAAAGGGGTCAATTTAGTCCTCCCTGGATAAGGATGGGTAGAGAGATTTTACAAATCCCGCCTGGTGTTTCGCTATTGATGTTACTTCTAACTCCTCCCGGCTCGCCGGCCGTAGCCACACTATGGTTATTCGCCGGTGCTGTTGTTCTGGCCACGGCCCCTGTCGGTCGTGGCCTGTTTTATCTGCCAGTTATTTCAATTGCAATGGGCAGCCCCGCGATGGTAATGGGTTGCTTAAAATTATCTGGCACCATGCGATGTTGATCATTTAAATCAATAAGTTGCTGAACTTTCTAGATTCAGCTGCATAATTATGGCCGGGTTACGGGAGGGGTAACCAGATAGCCAGGGGGGTTGAGATGAAAGATCTTTTATTGATCATGCTGATCGCGTTATCACCGCACAGTTCATCATTGCTCGCGGTGGATGGTATCCATGTCGGTCTCGGCAGTGGTGATGAAAGCGACTCGGCCATCGAGGCTGCAGCAAAATGGAACTGGGATACCCGTTGGCTTGATGGGGGTGACTGGTACATTGGCGGCTACTGGGAATTAGGGGCCGGCCACTGGGATGGCAAGCGCGGTAAGTATCGCAACGCAGATATCACGCACGCCGGTGTTACCCCGGCATTCCGCTTGACCCGCCAGGATTCATTGGCCAATGGCATTAAGCCTTTTGTAGTAGCGGGCATAGGCTTACACCTGATGTCTGGCGACAAGGACCTGGGTGGCGAATTTACCTTTGCAAACCAGGCACGTATTGGTGCTTAGTTTGGCGGCCAACACGGGGTCTCTGTTCACATTCAACATTACTCAAATGCGGGTATGTACGATAGCGACCCTGGTTTTGATTTCGGCACCATACGCTACGGCTATAATTTTTGATCTGTAGTTCAGAGCTTGCTGTGTGATCCATCACAGTGGGGCTGATCCTTGGTTGCCTTGCAGCCGCATAGCCAGTAGGTCTGTTTTTTCTCAACCTTCAACTCTACCGGGGCAAAGCCGGTGCCCTCATGAGAGCCATCACAAAATGGTTGGTCCTTGGAACGGCCACAGGCGCACCACCAGTAGGTACCGGGTTCCAGTTCTACTTCATAAGGTGCTTTCTGGGCGACAACTGCTTCAGTCATAACAAACTCCTGATCGATAAATTTTGTACGGCAGGAGTTTATCTGTAATCGACGGATAACGTAAGACGGGACCTGCAACTACAGGTTCGTCACTGTTAATAAAACATTACGTTGCTCGCCCTGTACCATTGATTGATCTTAGTGATCAATTGTTGGCCATTCGACAAGCGAACATTGCCGAGAGATCCCTGGCCGCAAAACCAATCGTTTACAGGCCGCGGGCCATGATCGTGATGTCAGGGAAAATTTACGCAGTGCTGTTTTCCAGCGCTGCGATACGAACTTCCAGAGGGGGGTGACTGGAAAATAGTGCCTGTACACGCCCGGCATTGATGGCTTGAGCGGCCATCTCTTCAGGTAACGGTGGCGCGTCATGCGCGGTCTGCAAACGGCGCAGCGCCTGAATCATTTTATGCTTGCCAGCCAGCTTTGCGCCGCCAGCGTCCGCACGAAATTCACGCCAGCGCGAAAACCACATGACAATGGCAGATGCGAGAATTCCAAGAATAAATTGTGCCAGCATGGACACGATCCAGAATGCCGGCCCATGCCCACGCTCAACCTTGAAGACAATCCGGTCAACCAGAAAGCCGATCACCCGTGACAGGAACACGACAAAGGTGTTCACCACGCCCTGAATCAGGGCCAGTGTAACCATGTCGCCATTGGCTACGTGGCTGACTTCGTGGCCCAGCACGGCCTCTACCTCGTCCCTGTTCATGTTCTGTAAAAGCCCGGTACTGACTGCGACCAACGCATCGTTCCTGTTCCAGCCGGTAGCAAAGGCATTCGGGGAGGGGTGATTGAAAATACCAACCTCGGGCATCTTGATCCCCGCTGTACGCGCCTGAAAACCAACCGTGTTCACCAGCCAGCTTTCCAGCTCGCTACCGGGTTGCGTAATGATCTGCACGCCCATACTTTTTTTCGCCATCCACTTGGACATGAGCAGCGAGATCAGTGAGCCGGAGAAGCCGATGACGGCGGAATAAACCAGCAAGGCATTGAGATCCAGGTCGACCCCATTTTGTGCCAGCAGGCTATCAAACCCCAGGATACTGAAGGTAATGCTGAGGATGAGTAGAATGGCGATGTTGGTACCGAGAAAAAGCGCAATGCGTAACATGTTTCAGTCTCTCTAACAGAAGTAATGCACGGTATGGGTATTGATCAGCACGAATTCAAGGCGAAGGGTTAACCTGGCTGTCCATCAACCCTCGGGCTACACAGCACAGGCACATAGGTCAGCATAAAAATCAGGAATGCGATACACCATAATAACGCTGACAGTCCTATCCAGATGTTATAAAAGTCGGGTGCCATGTAGGGCATGAAGATACGGATGACAGCGCCGCCCAGCAGGATCAGTAAGGCAAAGCTGATTGCAGGGGGTGGTGAAGCGATATCGCGCCCGGTATGACCCAGTGAAACACGCGCCATCATGCTCATGGTAACCAGGCCGATGCCACCGAACGCGAGGGCATGCAGGGGCAGGTAACGGGACATATCGATGTAATAATCCAGTGCGAACAGGAGGAAACCCAGGCAGATTAGCCATAGCGAAAGGTAAAGACTCCACAGTAGAGGTTTTCCCCAGATGCCGGGGGTATGCCAACCAACAAGACGAATTGCATTGACCAAAAATACCCCCATCGCGAAAGCTGACGACCAGCCGGGGCTGGGTACAAACAATTCGCTAATGAAAAATCCGACAAACAGCAGCATGCTAGAGATATCCAGCCATTTTGAATTCGGTAGTCTAACGGGGTAAGCCACGCCTTTTTCAATGAAGAAGGGAACTACTCTCCTTCCCATGGTTAGTATCAAGCCGACCACCAGGTATAACCCGCCCAGGAGGCTCCATGATATGCCTTGCTGTAGCAGGTTGAATGCACCGAGATAAAATAAACCATTAAAAACCATCAGTAGCATTACCTTGGAAATGATCGCGATTTGTGCCCATTGACGTTTTTTAATTACGGGGACGCTAATTGCAGTCAGCAGAATCAAGCAGAATACCGTATCGAGAATCGCAGTGACGATCAGCCAGGATGAGCCGGTCAGCCATAGTAGCCGCACCGCCACCCAGCAGCTGAATAGTACGATCAAACCCCGCCTGCCAAGTGTAGGCATACCGGTCCAGTTTTTCACGGCGGTGAGCAGAAAACCGGCAATGACGGCTAGGCTGTAGCCATAAATCATTTCATGTGCGTGCCATTGTGATGGGGTGATATTTGCCAGCGGCAGCGTAAATCGGAAAAGATAGATCACAGTCCATAATGCGATGGATACAATAGCAAACGCTGCGGCACCGAGGAAAAACGGCCGGAAGCCCAGGTTGAATAGTGCAAACTGGTTGATCGGATTGCCCGGATTATTGGTGTTCATCCAGCCAGCCGCGTGCGAGGTAACGGCTGCACCGGCATTAACACTAGCCACGAATATACGCTTGGGACATGTTTGTGCGCAATTATACTGGCCATGAAGCCGGCGTGTTCTGCCGGCATAGATGGCGTTTTTGAGTCGTCGCCAACAGCTGAAGACCCGCTTACTACGTCAGATCGCTGGGTGCTGTTCAAGGTCTTCATGCTGTCGGCATAATGCGTTGGGCATGCGGATCGCTATTTCGAATCGGGAGCAGGCTGCGGCTGTGGGTATGGCTGGCCATAGGGATAAGGCTGAGGAGGATAGGGGCCCCAGCCGGGGTGACCATACCAGTGTGGAGGTGGCCCGTAGTAGTCACGGTGTGAGCCAAAACTGAAGAATGGCCGACGGTCTCGATAACGTCGACTACCATTCCCCCATGACATGCCGCCCGTGGCCGAGCTTTGCTCGATCCCGTCATTTCTCCCGGGATAATCCTCTGCAGGTCCAAAGCCCCAACCATAATTGTTGCCGCTGCGTTCAGGCGTGCCGGAACTCATCCCAAAACCAAAGCCGGAGTCTCTGTTTTCACCCGCGTAGGCAGGATTCAGGATAAGGTATGAGAGGCTGATGAAGGTATAGATAACGAATTTTTTCATGGTCAATTCCCGGTTAAATCTAAACAGGCCCAGTCAACAAGACTGGACCATGAAGATAGCAAAATTTACACAAATATGTATCAGGCCGACTGCAGAATCGGGAATAATTCTTTCCGAATGATTTTTTCGCCTCTTGCGGCGGCTACGCCGGTAAATATCGGTATTCCCGGCAGAACCAGCAGGTTGGTTGAAGTCTGAGTCCATTCCGTCGCGTTGAATAACCCCTGAATTTCGTTTGCGCTCAATACAAGCAGTGTCCAGGGGACGATACCGGCCGTAAGTATCATGCCATCGGATTTAGCTTCGCAACAGCAGGTTTTGACCGGTCTGTTATGCTTTTCCAGTGAGCAGCGAATAATATTTCACGGGATGTTTTTGACGCGGAAGACGATCTCGTGGTGCGCCGACCATAGTTGCCCGTACTAAAATGTCTATCGGCTTTGATTGTCCTGGCAATGCATAATTGCTTATCCTGCTATGCTTGTGGAACAGGCTCGGGCAGGTAGTCCGCTGGTCTGTGCTGGTTTTTATAGTGGGGGTGGAAGATGAGGGCAGGAGTAATCGGATTGGGCGCCATGGGTGCACCAATTGCAGTTAATCTACATCGCGCGGGTTTGCTCGCCGCGATCTGGAACCGAAGCGCTGAGCGCAGCCAGGCGGTAACGGAGCAAACGGGAATCATGCCAGCACAGGATTTGCCGTCGGTGGCGCGGGAATGTGATGTGGTTATCCTGAGCGTATCCGCGGATTCGGATGTACTGGATGTGATCAGGCAGTTGCAGCCAGGTTGTCATGAAGGCATGGTCGTCGTTGATACTTCTACCGTCAGTGCCGCAACCGCCAGACAGGCTGCATCCATACTTGCACAGCAGCAGGTGGATTTTATTGACGCGCCGGTTTCGGGCGGCGTTGAAGGCGCCAGGAATGCCAAACTGTCGATCATGGCCGGTGGCGATTCAAAGGTACTGGAGCATGTGCGTCCGGTGCTTGAAGCCATTTCAGCGCGTATTGTTCACCTGGGGCCAACAGGGAGCGGGCAGGCGACCAAGGCAGTGAACCAGATCATGGTTGCCGGTATCAACGAGGCCGTCACAGAGGCACTGGCATTTGCGCAGGCAATGGATCTGCCGTTGTCGCAGGTTATCGAGGCAATAGGCGGAGGCGCGGCAGGTAACTGGTTCTTAAGCCACCGTGGCCAGACCATGGTGGCCGGTAGCTATGATCCGGGGTTTCGCATTGCACTGCATGACAAGGACCTTGGCATCTGTCAGTCCATGGCAGCAGAGCAGGGAATTGAACTGCCACTGGTGGGGATAACACGTGCGCACTACCGTGCACTGATCGAACAGGGGTTTGGTGATGATGATATTTCCGGGTTGTTCCGTCTTAAAAGACGCTGACCGGTGATACACGCCGCGTTGATTAGTTACCGTTCTTCAGTTTCAGTACGATCGTATCGATACTGTTCTCATGCATGCGCCGACGCGCAATCTCAAGTTGTTTAAGGGATTCGAACGGCCCGAGCATAACGCGGTGCCAGGTTTTACCGCCATGGGTGACCTTTTCAATATGGGTATTCAGCCCCAATATCAGTATGCTGGCACGCCTCCTGTCAGCATCCACGAGTTTCTGGAATGAACCCGCCTGCAGGCGGTAACTTCCAGGCTTGTCCATGGGTTTTTCCGGCGAGTGTTCACGTACCTGCTCACTGATCACATGCGCAGGAACCTGTTCTTCCCTGCTGGGCAATAGTTTATAGAACGTGATGGGCAAGTTATCGACAATATCATTGCTGCTGTCTCTGGGTGGCTTGACTGTGGCTACTGGTGGCGCATTAACGATCCCGGAAATATCATCGATTTTAATGGTGCCACTCATGAGCAGCCAGGTAGACGTGGCACCCAGTATGATGCCAGTGAGCAGAGTGCCCCAGCATAATCCATCCTTCTTTTTCTTGCGTGGGGGCAACTTGACCTGCGGGGGTGCTGCCATCAGTCTTCCCTCGTCATTTGTTCCGGAGCACTTACTCCCAGTAGATGCAGACCATTGCGGATGATCTGTTGGGCAGCCAGTATCAGGCATAACCTGGCGTTCCTCAACGGACCCTGACCGACAATGAACTGATGGGCGTTGTAATAGGCATGCAGGGCCTGTGCAAGGTCGCGCAGATAATAGGTCAGCTGGTGCGGTTCATGCTGGGCCCCCGCCCGTGCTATGAGTTCGGAGTAACCGCCCATTAATTTGATCAGTTCCTGTTCGTGTTCTTCGGTCAGCAACTCAAGAGAATCCAGGCCCATTTGCTGGTCATAGCTCAGACCCCGTTCCACTAACTGGCGGAATACGCTACTGACGCGCGCATGAGCATACTGTATGTAATACACCGGGTTGTCGTTCGTCTGTGACTTGGCGAGGTCGAGATCGAAGTCCAGATGCTGCTCACATTTGCGCATGACATAAAAAAAACGTGCCGCATCGTTACCGGTTTCGTTACGCAGTTCACGCAGGGTGACGAACTGACCGGAACGGGTCGACATCGCAACCTGCTCTCCATGGCGATACAGGTTGGCAAACTGTACCAGCAGTACTTCCAGCTGCTCAGCCTTGCCACCCATGGCGAGAATACCGGCCATCACGCGAGCTATATAACCATGATGATCAGCACCCCAGATATTGATGAGCCGGTCAAAACCGCGCTCCAGCTTGTTCATGTGATAGGCGATATCCGAGGCGAAGTAGGTATATAGTCCGTTATCTCTCTGTACCACGCGGTCTTTCTCATCGCCGTAGGCGGTAGACCGAAACCAGAGCGCACCATTTTGTTCGTAGACATCACCATGTTCCTGCAGTTTGCCAATGGTCTGCGGGATCATGCCGTTGTCCATCAGCGATGACTCCGGAAACCACTGATCAAACTCCACGCCAAATTCTTTCAGATCGCGACGGATGTTGTCCGTAATCTCATCGAGACCCTGCCGGTGAATGATCCGATAGGCATCCGCCCCGACCAACAATTTACAGCGTTCGATCAAGGCATCTATGTATGTTTCCTTGTCGCCCCCATCTGTCTCGTCTGCCGGCAGCTCATCTAGTATCGCACCGGCGGGGTGACGAAATGCATCGCCATGCTGCCGATGCAGGCTGGCACCAATGTCCCAGATATAGTCACCCTGGTAGCCGTTGGCGGGAAATGGCAGGGTCTCACCAGCCAGGTCCAGGTAGCGCAGCCAGACACTCACCGCAAGAATATCCATTTGCCGCCCGGCATCGTTCACATAGTATTCCTTGCTGACTTCGTAACCATTGGCTTTCAACAACGAGGACAACGATTCTCCGTATGCTGCGCCACGCCCATGGCCAACATGTAGTGGCCCGGTCGGGTTGGCTGAAACAAATTCAATTTGCACCCGGATCCCTTTGCCGGAATCGTTCGTACCGTACTGATCCCCGGCGCTGAGCACCTGGCCGATAATCGCGTTGGCGGCATCGGACCTGAGAAAAAAGTTGATAAAGC
>JBFFRZ010000074.1:0-10403 GCA_041572715.1 Gammaproteobacteria bacterium | reverse complement strand
GCCTTTAACAATATAGTACGACGCGCCGCTGGCAGCCTCAATGCCATTCATCAGACAGACATTATTGCGTAGTCGACACCCTATGCCGAGCCGCTCATAACGGAAATTTTCAAAAAACTTGAGGTAGGATCGTGAAAGTACGCTGCCGATATCCGAACCGGACAGACTGGTAATATTGTCGACTGCTCTCTGGCTGATGATATGTGGTCCCTCGTCATCCTCTGGAGTAAAGAAGAAAGCATCGAATGACTGCGCTTGCCATGCAACCATCTCCAGGCCCGCAATATATCCGCTCATTTTGCCCTCAATACGTCCAAAGTCGAAAGTCCGAGTGAGCTGATCCAGGTCAAGCTGTTGCACGCTGAAATCAGCTGATAGCCTCGGCAGCGGCCCTAACAAGCCACTTAACTGAAGATGTTCGATCTTGAATGTACCATCGAAAGCCCTGGCTAACAGAACACCGTCTACCTTGAGGCCATCCCTGTCATAGCGTACAGATGGAATTACACCTGAAATGCTGCCGGTTAACGGTGGCCATCCCATTGCATCTGACAACGATGAGAGACTTACCGGTGTAAGTATTCCATCAAAAGTTACGGTTGGGTGTGCTTCACGCAAATTTTCTAGTGATAACTGAAACACCTTCAGCTCACCATCATAGATCGGAATATTGAATGACTTATCAATAAAAATACCCTGTTCATTGATGACAAACTCAATTTCCGAGCTTCCCGCGAGCAACTGATACAACTCGGCATTCTCCCATCGCAATTTCACAGAGCCATGATCAAACTGATTTTTTCCATCCACCATAACTGACAGGTTATACAGGGAAAAACGACCTGCTCGATCAGCAACACTGGCATTGTCTACCTTGAGATGTAATTGCTGGATTTCAGCATTCCTGAGGGTAATCTCTGATAGCAGTTTTCCTTCAACCTCCATGTCAGCTATAGGACTCGCATAAAGCAGAGGCTGTACCCATGACTTGTAGACATGTCCGAGCTTTTTTGCCTCGATATTGAGTGTTACCTCATGCTGTTTCGCCGGGTCTACCCGATCAAAAACAGCTGCGGGAACATCGATCACCAGTCCACCCGGATCATTCAATTCAAACCGCTTCAGCTTGAGCTCGTGTTCAGAAAGCGAAAAGTCTGTGCGTAAATCCATAGCGCCCGCGACGGGCTCAAGCAGAACATCCCCGTATGCAAACAAACCCGAGCTGTAGCTCAGCTGAATATCGCCAGTGATCGCAGAAGGCATGACGCGGGCCTCGCCACTGGCGACGATATCGAGCCCCTCGAAGGCAATGGCCTGGTCAGGTAATTCACCGGTCAGATTAGTGGCTGAAAGCTGGTATCGAAGCTGCTGTTGTGCCGTATCCAGGTTCCCCTCTGCAGCGAGTTTCAGATTAACATCGCCTGTAACAGGCCACACAGGAAATTCAGGCGCCAGCTGACGATAATCCTGCAACAGCGACTGAACCGGGGCCTTGATTACGGTATCCAACTGCCAGTCTTTATTTCTTATGTAACCGGTAAGTTGCAGTTGCCGCCCGGCCAGATTGAATCCGACATCCAGATTCAACTGCGAAGTCTCAGCAGGCACAAGTTCTGCCTTGAAATCGGATACTTCATATGTATCCAGCTGAACATGCCCAGCAGTAATCTCAATAGAATCAATTCCCAGTACTTGCACTGGCCTGAATAAAAACAGGCATGCCAGGATCAGGCAGACTTTTGCTACGATGCTATTTGGCAGGAAACACACCGGAAGAAAGATAGCGATCACCCCGATCGCATACAATAGCAACGATAACAGCCCCTTCTACCTGGCTTGATACCCTGATGGCCGCGGCGACGGCACCGCCCGATGATATTCCGGCCAGTATGCCCTCCTCTGTCGCCAGTTTTAATGTGGTCTGTTCCGCTTCCTGTTGTGACATATCGAGGATGCGGTCAACCCGGCCAGGGTCATAGATCTTCGGCAGGTATGCCTCTGGCCACCGGCGTATGCCAGGGATTTTAGCTTCATCATTTTCCGGTTGCACACCAATGATTTCAATCGCCTGGTTCTGTTCCTTGAGATATTTCGATGTGCCCATAATCGTACCAGTGGTACCCATGGCACTGATAAAATGAGTGACCTCGCCTTTAGTATCTCGCCAGATTTCAGGGCCTGTGGTTTTGTAATGTGCCGCCGGGTTATCCGGGTTGGCAAACTGGTCAAGCACAATGCCTTTGCCTTCATCCTGCATTTGTAATGCAAGGTCCCTGGCGCCCTCCATGCCGACCTCTGCTGATACTGAAATCAGCTCTGCACCATAGGCTCGCATAGATGCGCGGCGCTCCTCGGTCATGTTATCGGGCATGATCAGGACCATGCGCAGGCCTCTTATGGCAGCAACCATCGCCAGCGCAATACCGGTATTACCGCTGGTTGCCTCGATGAGTGTATCACCGGGTTTGATCTCACCACGGCGCTCAGCCTCCAGGATCATGTTCAATGCTGGTCTGTCTTTGACCGAGCCTGCAGGATTATTTCCCTCGAGTTTCACCAGCAACTGGTTGCTGTCATTTGGGTTCAGGCGCTGCAGTCTGACCAGGGGTGTGTTGCCAACAAATGACTCTATGGTAGGTACCGTTAACATTTAGTAGTTCTTGCCTGTTGCATCAAGGTAATCATTTCACGCACGGCAGTCTCCAGGCCGGAAAACATGGCCCGTGCAATAATGGCATGACCAATATTCAACTCACGAATCTGTGGTATCGCGGCAACTGAAACAACGTTGACGTAATCCAGGCCATGCCCGGCGTTCACAATCAAGCCCCTGGAACTGGCATAGGCGGCGGCATCGATGATGCGTTTTAATTCCTTTTGCTGATCATTGCCCCTCAACTCGGCATAACTGCCCGTGTGTAATTCAATCACCGGCGCACCGCATGCTATGGCCGCATCAATCTGATCAAGGTCCGGATCTATGAATAACGACACCCGGATACCCGCATCGCCCAAACTTGATATAGCGCTGGATATCTGTTGTTCATTGCCCGCAACCATCAAGCCACCTTCAGTCGTGAGCTCTTGCCGTTTCTCAGGGACCAGACAGCAATCATCTGGCTTCAATTCGGTCGCAATTGAAATCATCTCGGTTGTAATGGCCATCTCAAGATTGGTCCGGCAACCAACCGTTTGCATGAGCAGGTGAACATCACGCTCCTGGATATGGCGCCTGTCCTCCCTCAGATGGAAAGTAATTGCATCGGCTCCGGCCATTTCCGCAACATAGGCTGCATGCACCGGGTCAGGATAATGAGTAAACCTTGCCTGACGAAGGCTTGCAACGTGATCTATATTCACGCCCAGTGCGATATCAGGTGACATGCGATTCATGCATCTCCGGGAAAATTAATCTGCAACATTTATACAAAAAGTTTTCGTGATTGTATCGCAGTATCAGGAAGATAATAACTGATCAGCATGCGGGTCAGGTTTCTGGCCTCACGTTCCTGTCGGGGTGACATGGGACTACCCAGGTGCAATGCCTGAATAGAATCACCACGTGCGACGATCTCTGCTTCTATGGCAGTTGTATAGAAACCCTGATCAGGCCTCAGGCCATAGTGTTTGTCGGCAAAAATTGGTGTTTCCCCATCGGATTCATATTGCAGCGAGATACCATACCCCATGAACTGGATCATATTGAGCTCGAAACGTCGCAGCAGTGGTTGAATGGAAGTCTCTCCATGCTCACCGAGACTGATCAACGTATCATGGTAGAGATCAAACAGCTCAGGCTCTGACTGTGCTAGCCTGATAATGCCCCTTAAAAGTTCATTCAGATAAAACCCGCAGTACAGACGGCTGGCGTTTGCGGTTATTGAAGGCATTGACAATTCGTCGATCTGGATCAGTGTTTTCAAGTCTGACTTACCGGACCAGGATAAACGGTAGCATCGGAACGGTTCGAGCACCCTGCCAGATTTACCGCTTTTTCTGCAACCCTTGCAAACCATATCAACGCGGCCATGGTCGCGAGTAAAACAGGTCAGTATCCTGCTCGACTCACCATAATCGCGCCGATGCAGGATATAGGCTTCCGATTGTAAATGATGAACATTACTCATTCGTTTCGTAGCCGAAGTCCCTGATCAGGCGCGGATTGGAAGACCATGAATGGCTCACTTTCACCCATAGCCGTATATCCACGTGCACCCCGGTTTCTTTCTCCAGTAACTGTCTGACCTGCTTACCTACTTCACGTATACCTGCCCCGCCCTTGCCGACGATAATCTGTTTATGCGACTCCTGCTCCACATGAATGGTTGCCTTGATCCTGGTTTCACGCTCCCGCTCCTGGTAGTCGTCAACCACGACGGCCACTGAATAGGGAACTTCCTGGTTGAATCGCCTGAGTATTTTTTCGCGCACCAGTTCGGATACATAGAACCTCATGTTTTGATCGGTGAACTGGTCATCTGAAAACAGGAAATCACCTTTGACTGCGTATTTTCGCAGTACCTTCTCCAGGTATGCAATATCATTAGGCTTGCGCGCTGATAGTGGCAGGATCTCGGTAAACAGCTCCTTTTGCTGCAGCATGCTCAGAAATTCATGCACGCGTGATCTGTTTTGACGATAACGGTCGATCTTGTTGACGACGACCAGACATGGCTGCTGACCTGGCGGTAGATAGTTGATGATGGCATCTTCGGTCTTGTCCCATTTCGTCCCATCCAGTATCAACAGGATCAGATCGGCCTCAGATAACGCCGAACGGGTTGTCTTGTTCAGCTCTTTCAGGAAAAGCGACTGGCTGGTCTGATTGATGCCTGGTGTATCAATGAAAATGAACTGGAAATTATCCCTGCTGTGAATGGCGTGTATCCGGTGCCTGGTGGTTTGGGGGCGTCTAGAGGTAATGGCAACTTTTTGCCCAACCAGCGCATTAATCAGGGTGGATTTCCCTGCATTGGGCCGACCAATTACCGCCACGATCGTGGTGAACTGGTCAGTGTCCATCAATTATCTGGTCAAGCATTTTACTGGCGGCGGCCTGCTCAGCCTTGCGCCGACTGGTCCCTTCCGCAATCACCGTGCTGAACTCGCCAGCGCTACACTCCACCTCGAAGTTTTTTGCATGGTCCTTGCCGGACTCCCGGATGACCTGGTATTGCGGTAATCCCATACCTCGCGCCTGTAAATGCTCCTGCAACCTTGTCTTGGGGTCTTTCAATGCCTCGGGGTCTGGCAGGTCTTTATAGTGATCCTGGTGCAGGCGCGCGATTAGATCACTGGCAGCGTCAAACCCACCATCCAGTAATACCGACCCGAGTATCGCTTCGACTGCATCAGCCTGTATGGATGATCTTCTCTGTCCACCACTTTGCTTTTCACCATGGCCGAGCTTAATGCATGCAGATAGATCCAGCTTCCTCGCAATGCGTGCCAGCGCGTCCTTGTTCACAAGACTCGCACGAATCCGGCTCAAGTCCCCTTCACTTGCCTGTGGCAACTCTGAATAGAGGCGCCGGGAAACACAGAAATTAAGCACAGAATCCCCCAGAAACTCGAGGCGCTCATTATTGACCGCCCCGATACTTCTGTGGGTCAGTGCCTGCTGCAGGAGATTGATGTCATTGAACCGGTAACCCAGTACCTGCTGGAGTTTGTCCAGGGGATCCGTCAACGGAGCAGGCTTACCGCGGCACTTCTACCGTTTTTACAAAGTGGATAAACACGCCAACGTTGCTAAATAAGATGGTCCTGGCTTCGTAATCGGCCGTAACCAGCCAGACCTGACTTTCCTTGCTCTTGACAAATTTAATAGCAAGCGAATCCAGCGACTTGACATCATCAACGTTCATCTGATTTTGTATTCTTTTGCGCATCGCTGTAATACCCTCTTTACCGACGCCAGGCAATCCTACGAGGTTCTGAATAGAAGCATTCACCGAGGCATTTTCGATGTACAACGGGCCAACTTTCATGATGACGAGAGCGAAAAATGCGATCAAAGCGATCACGATCAGTAAAGCGATAAATGTTAATCCACGCTGTTGTCTTGATGTTTTCATAATGCCAAGCTCCTTAGACCCGATTTTAGTTAATAGAATTACCTATTCTGTCCCAGCGAAACCAGCTGTCTCCACTGTCCCAGCTCATCCATATGTATTCAGCACGCCCGACCAGGTTATCCTGCGGGACAAATCCCCAATAGCGGCTGTCGTTACTGTTATCGCGATTATCGCCCATCACAAAATAATGTCCATCCGGAACACGGGTAACCCCTTCCACCCCCAGTTTAGCGGGCTGCTCGAGGGTATTAAAGGTGTGTGTGCCCAGAGATTCTTCATAAACGTCGATCACGGGGGTCAGTAAGTCATGATCATACCCGGTATATTCCCCCTTATGGGCCTTCCCGATCTCCTGGCCATTGACCGTTAAGGTCTTGTTAAAGTAACTGATCTCGTCACCCGGCATACCGACCACGCGCTTGATATAATCCAGCGACACATCATTGGGATAACGAAACACCACGGCATCACCCCTTTCGGGCTTTCCCAGGTCCCAGATTTCATATTCCAGTACCGGCAGCCGGACGCCATAGGCAAACTTGTTCACCAGAATAAAATCACCCGCCAGCAAGGTCGGCATCATGGAGCCGGACGGGATTTTGAATGGCTCATAGAGAAATGAACGCAGGATCAGCACCAGCAGGATAACCGGAAAAAACGAACGTGAATACTCTACTATGACCGATTCGCGCAAATAACCGGGCTGATCGGGCATTTTGTCCCGATTGGCCATGAGACGCGCTTTTTTCCATACCATCGCGTCGAACAACCAGATCGCCCCGGTAACAACGGTCGCCAGCACGAGAAATGCGGCAAAATCAAAATGCATAGTGAACTTCCCTGTTAATTGTTGTCGATCTTGAGTACGGCCATGAATGCTTCCTGCGGGATCTCCACGCTACCCACCTGCTTCATGCGCTTTTTACCCTCTTTCTGTTTTTCCAGCAGTTTCTTCTTACGCGTAATGTCACCACCATAACACTTGGCCGTGACATTTTTTCGCAAGGCCTTGACTGTGCTTCTGGCAATGATTTTCGAACCAATGGCAGCCTGAATCGCCACTTCAAACATTTGGCGAGGGATTAGCTCTTTCATTTTATCCGTCAATTCCCTGCCCCTGCGATCACTGAGATCCCTGTGCACAATCACCGCCAGCGCATCCACCTTTTCGCCATTGATCAGGATATCCACCTTGACCATCGGCGCTTGCTGATATCGCTTGAAATGGTAATCAAATGAGGCATATCCGCGGCTAACTGACTTCAGCCGATCATAAAAATCCAGCACAACCTCACTCAGGGGTAATTCATACTCCAGCAAGACCTGGTTACCCATGTAATGCATGCTTTTCTGAGCACCGCGCTTTTCGATGCACAGTGTAATGACCGCGCCGACATAATCTGGCGGAACCAGAATATTCGCCTGGATAATGGGCTCTCGTATCTCTGCAATCTTGTTAGGTGGCGGCAGATCATTGGGATTGTCGATCTGGGTGACTTCTCCATCAGTGGTAACCACTTCATAGATCACCGTTGGCGCACTGCTGATCAGGTTCAGGTCATATTCGCGCTCCAGGCGCTCCTGCACAATTTCCATATGGAGCATGCCTAGAAACCCGCAACGAAAACCAAAACCCAGCGCCTGTGAATTTTCCGGCTCAAAATGCAATGCGGCATCATTCAGGCTCAACTTGTTCAAGGCCTCGCGAAATGATTCAAAATCATCCGAACTGACCGGAAACAGGCCGGCAAACACCTTGGGCTGAACCTTCTTGAATCCAGGCAATGCCTGAACATTGGCTGATTTGGACGGTATCAGCGTATCGCCGACCGGGGCACCGTGAATATCTTTCACGCCAGCAATGACATAGCCAACTTCGCCGGTATTCAATATCCTGTGCGGGGTCCTTTTCGGCGTAAAAACACCAAGCTCGTCCACCCCGTACTCGATACCGGTGGAAGCAACCTTGAATTTCTGGCCTTTTTCCAAAGATCCATCGACCAGCTTCACCAGTGAAATAACACCGACATAGTTATCGAACCAGGAATCCATGATCAGGGCACGCATCGGGGCCTGAGGATCACCTTTGGGCGGCGGAATCAGTTCAACGATCTGTTCCAGCAGTTCCTGCACGCCAAGCCCTGTTTTTGCGCTGACCGACAGTGCATGGCTGGCATCAATGCCGATCACATCTTCGATTTCCTGTGCCACCCGCTCAGGTTCTGCCGCGGGCAGGTCAATCTTGTTGAGGACCGGCACAACCTCGAGACCGAGATCTATGGCGGTATAACAGTTAGCCACGCTCTGCGCCTCAACGCCCTGGGCAGCATCGACCACCAGTAAAGCACCTTCACAGGCTGCCAATGATCTTGATACCTCATAGGCAAAATCAACGTGCCCCGGGGTATCAATCAGATTCAACTGATAGGTTTTGCCGTCTTTAGCCTGGTAATTCAGCGAAACGCTCTGAGCCTTGATGGTAATGCCCCGCTCGCGCTCGATGTCCATTGAATCAAGCACCTGTTCTGACATCTCCCGCTGGGTCAAACCACCGCACAGCTGAATAAAACGATCCGCCAGGGTCGATTTACCATGATCGATGTGGGCAATAATTGAAAAGTTACGGATGTGATCCATGTTGAAGCCGGGAACCGCCAAAAGGCGGGCATTCTACCCTTATCCGACGGTGGCAGACAGAGAAAATGCAGGACAAATTTATTTCATTCCCGGGGGTTCATCACACTGAGATCAGTGCTGGAGCCAGCGGCGGGCAAGCATCTGCTGACACAATGCCGGACAGGCCATTCATACGGCTGGCGCGCATCTTCCTGCAGTCTTTCTGCCAATGACGCTCCCGGGAAAAATGATCGAGAAATTCTAGGGGATTCTCATCGCCAGGAAAACAGGCCCTGAGTCCCGGTAAACCAGAATGGCGACACTGCGTCCTGCACTCAGCCCACTGACTAACTGTTTCAGGTCTTCAATCCGCTCGATTTTCCGATTATCGACCATCTGGATGATGTCGTCCTCGTGTAGGCCAATTTCTGTCGCCGGCCCGCCTGTAACCTCGGACACCACCACGCCGAAATCAGCACCCGTGGATTGTTTATCCTCTTCGGTAAGTTCACGTAATTTAACCCCCAGCCGCTCAATCCGGGTTGATGAGTCCCTCGGTGGCTGAATCACATTGGCAGCCATGGGTACCTGTTCAGGCAGCTCACCGATTTTGATATCCAATGTTTGTCTTTTGCCTTCTCTCAATATACCCAGCTGAACCACCTGCCCGGCCCGTAAACTACCCACCATGGGTGGCAATGAAGAGGATTTGGCTATCGTCTGGCCATTGAATTGCAGGATGATATCCCCGACATTCACCCCGCCAGCTTCCGCAGGGCTACCTCCAATCACCTTCGCTACCAGGGCGCCTCTGGGCTTATCCAGACCAAAGGTTTGAGATAAATCCGGAGTCACATCCTGAATCAATACGCCCAGCCAGCCCCTGGACACCTGCCCGTGCGCCTTGAGTTGCTCCATTACATCCTTTGCCACCTCGGCCGGGATGGCGAAAGAAAGCCCTGCATAGCTCCTGCTACCGGGCTCCGTACTGATGCGGGAATTGATACCTACGACTTCACCCCGAGTGTTAAACAAGGGGCCGCCGGAGTTTCCCGGGTTAATAGCAACATCCGTTTGTATAAAGGGTACGTAGTTTTCATTTCTGAAATTACGTCCCTTGGCGCTGACGATACCCGCAGTTACGGTATGGTCGAACCCGAACGGGTTGCCGATCGCCATCACCCATTCCCCGACTTTCAGGTCTTTTGTAGAGCCCAGCTTCACCGTTGGCAGATTGGTAGCATCAATTTTAATCAGGGCGATATCGGTCTGTTCATCTGTACCGATCACTTTTGCTTTGAGCTCACGACGGTCGTACAAACGCACCAGAATTTCATCGGCGTCCGTAACCACATGCGAGTTGGTCAGAATGTAGCCGTCAGCAGAGACGATGAAGCCTGAACCCATCGCCTGCTCATTGAAAGAGTCAGGGCCATCATAAGGCAATTGGTACTGCTCAAAGAACTTCTTGAACAGTTCCCCGAACTGATGGCCTTCCGGCAATCCTGGAATAATGAAATCTTCCGGGCCGTTGACCTTGATAGTTTGTGTCGTACTGATGTTGACAACCGCTGGGCTGTACTTTTCAACCAGGCTGGTGAAATCCGGCAAGTTTACAGCCTGTACCATGGAAGAAACCTGTAACAGCAACAGGCCAGTCAGCCACAATGAGGGAATTCTGGTTAGTTTCATAAAACCTACTGTAGTTGT
>JBFFRZ010000073.1:0-10613 GCA_041572715.1 Gammaproteobacteria bacterium | reverse complement strand
CAGCGCGAACGCCGGGTCGCGCTGCTAACCGGCTGCGCCCAGCGTGTGCTGGATCCGGGGATCAATGATGCAACCATCAGCATCCTGCGTCGACACGGATGCGAGGTGGTGGTGGCCAGGGGGGCCGGCTGTTGTGGCGCCCTGACCCATCACATGGGGAAGACAAAAGACAGCCATGCATTGGCCGCAAGAAACATTCAGGCATGGATGAAAGAGTACAATGGCGAGGGGCTGGATGCGATCGTCATCAATACCAGTGGCTGTGGCACGGTGGTCAAGGATTATGAGCACATGTTCACCAATCACGAACTGGCTGGAGATGCAGCGACCATTTCAGGCTTGGCCAAGGATATTTCAGAGCTATTGTCTGACCTGGATTTACACTTCATTCACAAGCCGGGTATGCGTGTGGCTTACCATGCCACCTGTTCCCTGCAGTTCGGCCAGCGTATCCGCTATCTGCCCAGGAAGTTACTGAAGTTGGCCGGCTTTGTGATATTGGAACCCAGAGATTCGCATGTCTGCTGCGGGGCAGCGGCCACCTATCATATTCTGCAGCCGGAATTGGCAGCGCAGTTGCAGCAACGAAAAGTGCGTGCACTGGAAGATGAAAAGCCGGATGCAATTGTGGCGGGTAACATTGGCTGCATGAACCACATTGGTTCAGCGACCAGCTTGCCGGTAGTGCATACCGTCGAACTACTGGATTGGGCTACAGGTGGCAAGACTCCGCAGGTGCTTGAAGGAAAGCCTCGGGTAGCATCAAGCCAGCCTGGCTAACCTTCAGGTGAAGCCAGTGGACAGGGTCTCAACTTGCGCCGCGGCTTGTTCACCATGCGGTTGATCGCCCATTCGGTGGCGAGATCCGTAAAGGCCCGACAGGCCGGGCTTTTATAACCACTGCTGCGGTAAATCAACTGGATTTCCTTCGATGGGATGGCTGGCGCAGGCACAATGGGGTGAATGCCGCACTGGGTTTTGATGATACTCAGTGGCAGGATTGTTGCCAGCGGGCCAAACTGCACCATCTCGATAATCACGCTGAGTGAATCGGTCTCGATTGCAATCTTGGGCATGACCCCGTGCTGGTGGCAGTACTCATCCACTTGAGTGCGAAGGGCAAAATTCGGGTTTAGCATGACCATCGATTCCTTGCCTAGTTCTGCAGCGCTGATTCGCTCCTTCTGCCCGGCACGGGCATGTGAATTGCCTACCGCCAGACAGAGGGTTTCCTCAAATAATCGTGTCCGCACAACATCTTTGCCATTTAAATCTTTCGTTCCTGCCTTACTAAAGGCGATGCCAATATCGATGCGGTCTTCCATGACCGCGTTATCAATGTCATCTGCAGGCATTTCCAGCGTACTCAGGGTGATCCCGGGATGCTGCATGCTGAAGGTGCCAAGCAGGTCGCAGGTCAGGAAATCAGTAATCGGTGTCCAGCCCAGGCGAAGAGACCCGCGGCTGAGGTTTTTTACATCCTCGATCGCGCGTGTGCCCGCATCAAGCTCACCGTAAGCCCTGCGGGTGTGGTGCAGGTAGATTTCACCGGCATCCGTCAGTCGGACAGATCGCCCACTGCGAACCAGTAATGGCGCCATGACAGATTCTTCTAACTGCTTGATTTGTTGAGAAAGGCTGGGTTGCGAGACGTGCAATGCCTCGGCTGCCTTGGTGTAGCTACCGTGCTCGACGATCGCCATCAGGTATTGCAACGGACGCGGGAAAACAACTCTGCGATTCATAAGTAATGCCTATGGTTTATGCGATCTATAACGAAAACCTATGAGTTTGATAAGAACAAACTCTTTGATTAATAGTACAGACTAACTAGACTGCACATCAAGGGAATTTTATAAGCGCATAAACCATGCTTATTAGAATATTAGGGAAATTCTAATGTACCCCGAGAGAAACACCAATCTACCTACATAGGAGGAGATCAGGAATGTCATCTAGTACCCGACAGAAGGTTTTGCGGCATCTTGACATCTGTAAACAGATTCAGCCGGCCTTACACCAGGAAACTCATGCGCCGTCCCCGGACATGATGGATAACGAACACATCAGGGCTTATCAACGATCACCGCACGATATTGGTGGCGAGCCTGATATTCCGATCACCTGGGAAGAGAAAGAAGAGGAAGTGTGGGAACACAACACTTTTGTTACTTGTGAAGTTTTGGCATGGAGAGGCGTGTGGAATGCCGAGGAGCGGCGTCGCAGGCAAAACGTCGAGATCGGCGAGACCATGTACCTGGGACTGCCCTACTATGGCCGCTGGTTAATGACGGCCGCGAAAATTCTGGTCGACAAGCAGTATGTCACGTTGACAGAACTTCAAGAAAAAATGGACGAGATAAGGAAGCGCTATGAGTAAACCACATTACGACAGAGAGCATCACGCGAAAATGGCCACAGGCATTGGTGATCCACAATGTTTTGCTGGCAAGGCACCTGACCCCAAGTTCAAGGTTGGAGACAGGGTCCGCGTCAGGGATCTGCCTGACATTTTCTATACACGTACTCAGGTCTACACCAGGGGTTGCGAAGCAGTGGTTGCAGAACTGGTCTATGAGAGCCCACCGGCGGAAGACGAGTCCTGGGACAACACTGAAAACGTGGAATGGTTCTATAGCCTGGTTTTCAAGGCAACCGATCTGTGGCCGGATTATCACAAGACGTTCTCAAAAGACACAATTGAGACCGAGATTCCAGAGCATTACCTGGAGGCGGTGTAAACGCGGTCATTCGGCTAAACCCGGTTTTGAAACAAACACGCAAGACAATACAGATAAGAACTGAGAGAGGAAACGTTCATGTCAGACATTAAAGATGATCATCAGCACCCGCCCGCGGCCATGGTTGATGAAGTCAGTGAATTTGAAATTCTTGAGCTCGCGGTAAGAGAGCTGGCAATAGAGAAAGGTCTATTCACGCAGGAAGACCACAATCAGTGGACTGAATACATGCATACCTTGGGACCCGCACCTGCGGCACGTTTGGTCGCCAAGGCCTGGCTGGATCCGGAATACAAGGAACTGGCCGTGAAGGATGGTGTTAAGGCCAGTCTGGATGTTGGCATCGACTGGGTCAATAGTATGCCTACGCACTTCGGTACGCCCAGCGACTACTGCAACCTGCGTGTCATGGAGGATACTCCTACACTGAAGCATGTCGTGGTGTGCACGTTATGTTCCTGTTATCCAAGGCCGATCCTGGGTCAGTCACCGGAATGGTACCGTACGCCGAACTATCGTCGTCGCATTGTGCGCTGGCCGCGTCAGGTGTTGGCTGAAATGGGATTGCAACTACCGGAAGATGTCGAAGTCAGGGTTGTCGATTCCAACCAGAAATCACGCATGATCGTGTTACCGGTTCGGCCGGAAGGCACTGAAGGCTGGACGGAAGACCAGCTGGCAGAAATAGTTACTCGTGATTGTCTCATTGGTGTTGCTATGCCCAAGCCAGGAGTGACCACCAACGGCCCGCGCCCGGTGCGCAAGGCAGTTAATCCTTACCACCATTAATGTCGTAGAGAGAGTACCTTATGGCTGAGATCAATCCGGATTTCATCAAGCTGGACGAGGAGATGTCCAGTCGTGAATTGGACACGTCGCCGATTGATTTACTGGAACAAATCAAAAGAGAAGGGCGGGTCTGGGAAGAGTTGAGTGAAGAATACGGTGTTGAGAACCCGGATCCACCCTGGAGGATCAATCTGGAAAGTACCTGTGACCAGCTGGCAAACGGTTACTTAAGTCCTTTCAATATATGTCGACCGGCTGAACAACAGGAAGAGCCCGATGACAAAAAGATTGATGCTATCGAGCGTCGCTGGGAAGAGGATCAACTCGTCAGTGAACTTTATTCCGATGTGCCTTTCCCTGAGCGGACATTATTGGCCCTGGCCCACACCATGATACGGCGCGGTATTCTTAGTGAGGAAGAGCTGGCGGTTCAGATGAAAAAGGTTAGCGATCGCCTCAACATGAATGACGGCGTATATGAAGACGAAGCACGGTCCAGTGTCGAACTTGCCAAGGCTGAAAATCAATAGCAAAAGGAATGCAGCAGATGCAGAAATTTCACTCCGGTTTCGGTCGGTATAGATCAGTTAACATCCTCCGGGTGCGCCGCAAAGCAGGGAGAGGATAAGCATGGCTATACGCGGTAGCAATATCAAAATAGAGAATTTAACGCATCGATACACGCCAAGAAGCCCGCTAACTTTTGAGGGCATCAATATCGAGGCTCAACCCGGCGAGTCCATTGTTATCATCGGGCGCTCAGGCTGTGGTAAATCAACCCTGCTGCACATGGTTGCCGGCCTCCTTCATGGTTATAGCGGCATACTGCAAATCGACGGTGAGGACGTCGTCAAGCCCTCTCCGCGCTGGGTAATGATGTTCCAGGCACCACATCTGTTTCCATGGATGACGGTCGAACGCAACGTTGGTGTTGGTCTGCACTTCGCCGGTTGGCCCAAGGATAAAAAAGCCGATCGTGTCAAGGAAGCCATCAGCCTGGTGAACCTGGAAGATTACACCAAGAACAATACCCAGGACCTGTCGGGTGGCCAGCAGCAGCGTGTGGCGCTGGCCCGCTCACTGGTCATGGAACCGGAAATGCTATTACTGGACGAACCATTTTCGGCGCTGGATGCGTTTACCCGCGCAAGCCTGCAGAAGGATGTGCGGCAAATTGCGAAAGAACTCGGGATTAACCTGGTCATGGTAACCCATGACATCGATGAAGCGGTCCTCATGGCAGACCGAGCGCTGGTGATGGCCGGATCCCCGGGAAAAATAGTGCACGACTTAAGGATTGATCTTGATGATCCGCGTGATCGTGAGGATCCAGCCGTGCAGGAGTATCGCAAACAGTTAATGGAGATATTTGAAGAGGCTTCAATGCCGACCAGGCAGAGTGTGACAGTATAAAAGTGTGTAACAGTATAAATAGTGTACGAGTGAGCAGTAGCAGTTTAACCAATGGCCATTGGAAATAGGGAGCTAACATGAGTGATGATATGAAAAAGTTGTACCAATTACACAGCGACGGGGTGAATGATCCAAATCTGGATTTGCCTGTCGATCCGTTATTTAGCCGGGTGCTTGGCAGCGGTCTGACGCGGCGTGAATTTCTGAAATCGTCGCTCGTTGCGGCGACCGCAGCGGCCACCGTGCCGTACTCTTCACTGGCAGCAGCCAAAAAGGAATGGGACCCTGTTGTTAAGATTGGATACATCCCGATTACCGATGCTGCGGCGTTACTGGTCGCACATGAAAAGGGTTATCTCAAGAAAGAAGGTATTGACTCAGTCAGGCCAACACTGATTCGTGGCTGGTCGCCACTGGTGGAGGCTTTTTCTTCACATCGCTTTAACCTGACCCACCTGCTGGCACCGATTCCTGTGGCCATGCGTTACAACAACGACTATCCGGTCAAGATCACGGCGTGGGACCATACCAACGGTTCAGCCATCGTGGTGGGTAAGGATACCGGTATCAACAAAGCTGAAGATCTGGGTGGTAAGCAGTTTGCAGTGCCGTACTGGTATTCCAACCACAACATCATATCCCAGAAACTGATGCGGGCCGCCGGCATTACACCGGTGATCAAGCCCCAGGACGCCAAGCTGGGACCAAAAGAATGCAATATCGTGGTACTGCCACCTCCTTCCATGCCGCCTGCTTTGGCCGCAAAGTCAATTGACGCGTATTGTGTGGCAGAACCATTTGCAGCCATGGGTGAAGCCAAGGCGGGGGGCAAGATTCTGCGATTTACCGGTGATATCTGGAAAGGCCACCCATGCTGTGTCGTGGCTATGCATGAGGACGATGTGACCGATCCGGATCGTGCCGCATGGTCACAGGGTATTCACAATGCGATCATCGAATCCCAGATTTACATCAGTGAAAATCGAAAGGAGATCGCAGAGTTATTGTCACGTGATGGCAAGAAGTACTACCCGTTCCCGAAAGAAGTGGTTGAGCGTGCGATGATGTTTTATGACCCTGCGTATTACAAGAATCCGCATGCGATCAAACACACAGAGTGGGGACAGGATCGTATCAACTTTCAGGCGTGGCCCTACCCATCGGCAACCAAGCTGAATGTCGAGTATCTGCAGGACTCTGTACTGACTGGCGATACCGCGTTCGTCGAGAAGCTGGATGCAGATTTTATTGCCAAGGATCTGGTGAACTACGACTATGTCAAGAAGGCGCTGGAAGCCAATCCGAAATGGAGGAATGACTCCAGCGTGCCGCAGTCGGGTGATCCCTACACTCGTGAAGAGCTTTTTGTCCTGTAAGGAGATAACGTGGCAACAGGACAGAAAAGCAAGACGAAGGAATTTGGCCGCCGCCTGTTTAACTGGGCGGCTGGTCTGGTCATTCTGTGGGCCCTGTGGTGGCTTGGTGGCTATTTGCTCTACATTAACCCTGACACGACCAATTTTGCTGATTTTGGTCCGGGGCCAACATTCAAGGCAATTCCACATTTATGGAGTGATGGCACGATCCCTAGCGCGATGATGTCGAGTGGATATCGTCTGGGTATTGCGCTGACCATTGCCATATCTGTGGGTATTCCGTTAGGTATCATGTTGGGGCGAATCAAGAAGTTTCGTGAACTGAGTAACTCACCCTTCCAGTTATTACGGATGGTTAGCCCTCTCTCATGGGAGCCTATTGCTGTAATTGCGTTTCTGACCTGGGATCAGGCCATTATCTTTTTGCTGACAATCGCTGCAGTCTGGCCAATTGCGTTTTCGACGGCCGCCGGACTTTCCAAGGTCGATCCGAACTGGTTCAAGGTTGCAAAGAATCTTGGCGCCAAACGGTGGCATACGCTAACGCAGATCATCCTGCCAGCGATATCGTTCGATATCCTGACAGGTGTTCGAGCTGCGATCGGCGTAGCCTGGATCGTACTGGTGCCGGCGGAGTTCCTCGGTGTAACCTCAGGTTTGGGTTACTCGATCGCGGACGCCAGGGAAACACTATCCTATGACCACCTGGTTGCCATGGTACTGGTGATCGGCTGTATTGGTTATGCTCTGGACAGTACGGCAGCATTGGCAATCAAGATATTCAGTTATCATCGTGGAGATACCACGGAGTATTAATTCCGATATTTGTTTATTGATATTTTAGTAGAAACTAATTCGAGGAGAAGCATTATGCAAGCACAGTCAATCACTCAAACCAACCAGCGTTCACTGACGTTGTCCAAACCCCTGCAGCTGGTGGGTGCAGTATTACTGGGTACTATCATTTTGTACGGTGCGGGATTTGTAAACACGGCGGCAGTCCATAACGCTGCGCATGACACCCGTCATTCGCAGGGATTCCCCTGCCACTAGAACGGTACAAAAGGAACCTGACAGCATGCTGTTTAGACAAATAGTATTTTACGCTTTGTTTGCTGGTGTGTTGTCAGGTTTGGCTTTGACCGTGGTTCAGCGATGGCAGGTTGTGCCGATCATCCTGAGCGCAGAAGAATTTGAAAACCAGTCGGCACAGATGGTGCCGGCCATGGCATCACCTGATGACCATACGCACTCGGCTGACGAGTGGGCGCCCGATGATGGCCTGGAACGCACGCTTTTCACTATGCTGGCAAATATGTTGACGGCGATAGGTTTTGCGCTGGTACTGATGTCGGCCATGGTTGCCTCACGCAGTATTCCCGGCAACGAAAATACGCGTTTTGGCTGGCAGCGTGGCTTGTTGTGGGGAATAGCGGGTTATGCGGTGTTCTGGCTGGCACCGGCAATTGGAATGCCGCCGGAAATACCATTGCAGACGGCAGCGCCGCTGGAGTTAAGGCAAATGTGGTGGGTGTTTGCAGTAGTCTGTACCGCTGCAGGGCTTGGCGGACTGGCATTTGCCAAATCCCCGGCGCGTTGGATTGCGCCAGTATTGTTAATCATTCCCCATATTGTCGGGGCGCCACACCCTGAAGGCCATATGTTTGGTGACCAGCCACCCGCGGTGGCAGCGCAGCTGGAAGAGTTGGCGCAACAGTTTATCGGTGCTACGGCCATTGCCAATGCAGTGCTCTGGGTCGTCATCGGCCTTGTGGCGGGCTGGTCCGTGCAACGAATTATCGCCTCTATGAAATCCGTAGCCGATGAGGAGACGGAGACAGAGGCACCTTCTGTTTGATACACCCTGTAGATGGATAAAGGAGAAACAATCATGCAACACCAGGCAATTACAGAAACAAATACTTCCAGCTTGTCGATTTCCAGGCCGCTGCAACTGGTTGGTGCGCTTTTGCTGGGCACGATCATTCTTTTTGGCGCAGGTTTTGTGAACACCGCGGCTGTACATAACGCGGCGCACGATACCCGTCACTCACAGGGATTTCCCTGTCACTAGTGAGCACGATAACTTGAACATAAAGCTGTCAGTGCAGGAGCCAGTCGATGTCCACTAACATTAATATTATCTGTCTCTCCGGAAGCAGGGAGAAGCTGCAGATGGCCGCCATGGTGGCATCGGTAGGTGCCGCAAGCGGTGATAATGTCACCGTGTTTTTTTCCATGAATGCGCTTGAGTATTTCGTTAAGGGGCATGAAGGTGAAGCGCCGGTCGAAGACAAGTTTGGCGAACTGCTCTCAAAGAAGGGTGTCCCGCCGTTCAAGCTGCTGTTTCAGCAGGCGGCCGAACTGGGTGATGCTCAATTACTGCCATGTTCCATGGCGATGGACCTGCTGGAAGTTACTGGAGACGACCTGGATGATGAGATGGGGCCGCCCACAGGACTGACCAAGTTTCTTAGCGATGCCGAAGGCGGCAAGATCATCACGTTTTGATGAAGTCAGGTGATAAAGTATTTTTCAGGAGTACAGGTAGATGAGTGAGGTAAAAGTAGTTGATGCGCGTAACACGTATTGCCCGGGTCCGTTAATGGAACTCATCACCTACATGAGGCAGGCTCAGGTGGGTGACACGATCGAGCTGTTGTCCACTGACAGTGGTACGGCGAGTGATGTGCCTGAATGGGTCAATAAGATTGGCCATGAACTGGTGAGCAGCGAACAGGTGGATGATGTCTGGCATATCAAGGTACGCAAGGCGAAGTAGCCAGTGATAAAAAGCAATCCGCTGGCGTTATGCCAGGCAGCTAAAGATTAGGAGAGTGGTATGAGGATTTTAATAGTTGGTGGTGGTACTGGTGGTACGATCGTAGCCAACAATCTCGCGAGAAGACTGGCGCCTGAAATACGCGCGCACAAGTCTAAAATCACCCTGTTATCCGCTTCCGACCGCCACATGTATCAGCCGGGCCTGCTATATGTTGCGTTTGGCCAGATGATGCCGGATGAGCTGTATCGTGATGAGGCCAGCCTGCTTGAAAGTAACATCGACTTCCAGGTTGACCCGGTTGAGCAGTTTGAGCTGGATAAAAACCAGGTAATCACCAAGAGTGGCAAGGTACATGATTACGATATCCTGGTGATCGCGACCGGTTCCCGCATCATGCCAAAAAAGATTCCCGGCCTGGATGAAGGCGCGGAAACATTCTACACAGAAGAAGGTGCCATCAAGATGTTCAAGGCGCTTCGTGAATTTGAAGGTGGGAATATAGGTATTGTCGTTGGGGTGCCACACAAGTGCCCTATTGCACCCGTAGAGGTCACGTTCTCGCTGCATGACTATTTCATAAAGCGCGGTATTCGAGACAAGGTGAACATCAAATATCACTATCCTATCAACCGCATGCACAGCATTGAAAACGTTGCCAAGTGGGCGAAACCTGAATTCGATCGTATGGGTATCGAGATCGAGACACTCTTCAATCTTGAAGAAGTTGATGCGGAAAACAAGATAATGCGGAGCATGGAAGGTTCTGAATACAAGTACGACCTGCTCATCTCCATTCCCGAACATCATGGAATGGGCGTGATCGAAGACAATGAACTCGGCCCTGATGGATGGATTCCGACTGATCGTAATAAACTCACGATGGAAGGCCATGATAATGTATACGTGGTGGGTGATACGACTAATCTGCCAGTCAGTAAAACCGGTTCCGCGGCACACTTTGAAGCCGAGGTTATTTCCGAAAACATATCGTCGATTGTGAAAATTGGCACGCCGGTAACCGAATATGATGGCAAGGTTTACTGCTTTATTGAGGCAGGTCATGACAAGGCTACCTATGCCATGTTCAACTATGAAAATCCGCCTGACCTGAAAGAGGCGAACAAGTCCATGCACTGGTTCAAGATGTCCTACAACAAGATGTACTGGACAAGCGTACGCGGATTACTTTAAGGAATCATAATTATGTCTACATCGACAACTACTCCTTCCGAGCCAAAGGTTAGTGAAAACGATCTGCAAAGAATCGCCGAGCTTGCATCACTATTCGCTGCCGCCCAGGACGCACTGACCGATGATATGGTGTCTCGTATGGCCAGCGCATTCAGCGAGGGAATTACCCTGCTTGATCGCCTGACGCGTAATGAAGGGCTTATGCGCCTTCTGCAAATGCTGGATCACCCTGATGTTCAGTGTCATCTGATCAGCCTGGCTGATTCAATGCATCACATCACCCGAGATATTGCAACCGCACCCCCCGCCCGCGGTGGT
>JBFFRZ010000072.1:0-10619 GCA_041572715.1 Gammaproteobacteria bacterium | reverse complement strand
CTCTCGTACTGATGTGATACGAGATGTGCCTGTACCTGCGCCATGAAATCCATGACGACCACTACAATAATCAGCAGTGAGGTGCCACCAAAATAAAACGGCACGCTCATCCATAAAATCAGAAATTCCGGCAACAAGCAGACTGCGGTGATGTAGACCGCGCCCACGGCGGTCAGACGAGTCATGACCTTGTCGATGTAACGGGCAGTCTGGTCACCGGGACGGACACCCGGGATAAAGGCACCGGACTTTTTCAGGTTTTCCGCGGTTTCACGGGCATTGAACAACAACGCCGCCGAGAAAAAGCAGAATCCGACAATGGCAATGGCATACAGCATTACGTAAAGCGGCTGTCCGGGCGCGACCAGGATCGCCATGTCGCCCAGCCATTCCATGCCTTCAACCTGGCCGAACCAGCGCCCGATGGTGGCCGGGAACAGGATGATGCTCGAGGCGAAAATGGGGGGTAATACGCCGGCAACGTTCAGTTTCAGCGGCAAATGCGAGCTTTGCGCAGCAAACATTTTTCTGCCCTGCTGGCGCTTGGCATAGTTAACCGTAATACGGCGTTGCCCGCGCTCTACGAACACGACAAATCCAATCACGAGTATGGCCAGTACCAGCAGGGCCAGTACCAGCACGCCACTGTATTCACCGGTATTGACGTTTTCCAGGGTGCCACCGATGGCCGATGGCAAACCGGCGACGATGCTGGCGAAAATGATCAGCGAAATACCGTTGCCGATGCCACGCTCGGAGATCTGTTCGCCCAGCCACATGACAAAGACACTGCCGGTCACCAGGCTAAGGGTCGCGATGAAGATAAAACCGATGCCGGGATCCATTACCAGTCCGATGCCGCTGCCGGCAGTCTGGCTCATGAGTGCACTGGATACACCAATACCCTGAAAGGTGGCCAGTGCAACCGTGGAGTAGCGGGTATATTGCGTGATCTTCCTGCGGCCAGCTTCACCGCCTTCCTTGCGCAGCTTTTCCAGCGAAGGAATTGCGTGCTGCAGCAACTGAAAGATAATGGCCGCGGTAATGTAGGGCATGATCCCCAGTGACATGATACTGAAGCGCTCCAGCGCGCCACCGGAGAACATGTTGAACATGTCCAGAATCGTGCCCTGGTTCTGGTTGAACAGGTCTGCCATGGCAAGCGGGTTAACCCCGGGCACAGGAATATGCGTGCCAAGCCGATAGACGAACAACGCAAACAGCACAAAAAATATGCGCTTACGCAGTTCTGTCAGCTTGCCAATACCAGCAAGATCTCCTATGCCACCAGTTGCCATGAGCGTCAGCTACCTAGTCTTCTACCTTGCCGCCGGCAGCTTCGATTGCTGCGCGTGCGCCTTTGGATACACGAAGACCCTTGACCGTCACGGCCTTTTTGATTTCGCCTGACTGGAATATTTTTACCGTGTCGGTATTTTCATTGATCAGGTTGGCCGCGCGTAGTGACAGCAGGTCAACGGTGTCACCTTCAACCGCATTCAGCTCGGACAAACGCACTTCTGCACTGGTCAGCGATTTGCGTGAACGAAAACCAACCTTGGGCAGACGACGCTGTATCGGCATCTGGCCGCCTTCGAATCCCACCTTGTGGTAACCACCGGCACGGGATTTCTGGCCTTTGTGACCGCGACCGCAGGTCTTGCCGGAACCGGAACCAATGCCGCGACCAACGCGCTTGGATGAAGGGCGACTACCATTTGTCGGCTTCATTGTATTGAGTCTCATATCAGGCCTCTTCTACGTTCAGCATATAAGAGATGGTATTGATCATGCCGCGGTTCTCGGGCGTATCGACCACCTTGACTGTCTGATGCATGCGACGGATACCCAGGCCGAAGACGCAAGCCCTGTGGTTCTTTAACCTGCCGTTCACACTGCGAATCAGCGTTACGTTCAATTCTTTGTGTTTCTCATTAGCCATTTTCTGTTACCCCAGAATCTGCTCAACGCTCTTGCCACGCTTGGCTGCAACACCTTCAGGTGAGTTCATGCCATGTAAGGCATCAATGGTAGCGCGCACCACGTTGACCGGGTTACGTGAACCATAGGACTTCGCCAGTACGTTATGAACCCCAACCACTTCCAGCACCGCGCGCATGGCACCACCAGCGATAATACCGGTACCTTCAGACGCAGGCTGCATGTAGACACTGGAACCTGCGTGCTTGGACTGCACCGGGTAGAACAGGGTTCCCTCGTTCAATGAAACGGTGACCATGTTCTTGCGGGCCTTTTCCATCGCTTTCTGGATGGCGACAGGGACTTCTTTTGCCTTGCCATAGCCAAAACCGATTTTCCCGTTGCCATCGCCAACCACGGTAAGCGCGGTGAAGCCGAACTGACGACCACCCTTGACCACCTTGGCTACACGATTAACGGTAACCAGCTTTTCCATGAGCCCGTCACCCTGCTGTTGTTGCATGTCTTGATTCGCCATCTTAAACCCTGTCTACTGTTGCACTCGTGCAATCAAAATTAAAACTGTAAGCCGGCTTCACGCGCGGCATCTGCCAAGGCCTGTACACGGCCATGGTATTTAAAACCCGCGCGATCAAAGGCCACCTTTTCTACACCGGCAGACTTCGCTCGTTCAGCAATCGCCTTGCCAATGATGGCAGCAGCATCACGGTTACCCGTGTTCTTGATCGACTCGCGAAGATCCTTGTCCAGAGTTGATGCACTGGCTACTACCTTGCTGCCGGTTGCATCGATAACCTGGGCATAAATGTGTCGGGGTGTACGATGCACAGTCAGGCGATCGATACTCAGATCGCGAATTTTTGCGCGTGTGCGGCGCGCCCGACGTAAACGTTTTTGATTATCTGACATTGTCTTAAACCTGTTTAATATTCAGCTGTTCCTGATACCGTTACTTCTTCTTGGCTTCCTTACGAACAATATGCTCATCGGCGTAGCGGACACCCTTGCCCTTGTAGGGCTCTGGTGGACGCCAGGCACGAATCTCGGCCGAGACCTGCCCCACTTTCTGCTTGTCCGCACCTTTCACCAGGATCTCTGTCTGGCTGGGGCACTCAACCGTTATGTCTTCGGGAATGTCATACTCAACAGGGTGTGAAAATCCCAGTGTCAGGTTCAGTTTCTTGCCCTGAACCTGGGCACGATAACCCACACCCACCAGTTCCAGTTTCTTGGTAAAACCTTCACTGACGCCGGTCACCATGTTATTGGCGAGCGCACGCATGGTGCCTGCCATGGCAACGGCCGGACGATCTTCAGTCTTGGGCTTGAAGCTCAGCACGCCATCGTCAAGGGAGGCGCTGACAAACTCATGGATACTGAAATCCAGTGCGCCGTTGCTGCCTTTTACCGACAACGCGTTCCCATTCAGGTTGACTTCAACGCCTTTCGGAATAACTACGGGTGCATTTGCAATTCTGGACATGACTCTGGCCCTTTAATTAGTTCACATAGCAGAGGACTTCACCGCCCTCGCCTATTTCACGTGCCTTACGGTCACTCATTACACCTTTGGATGTGGACACTATTGCCACACCGAGGCCGTTGTTCACTGTTGGCAAGCCTGACTTGCCCGAATAAATCCGCAGGCCAGGTCGGCTACGACGCTTGATCATTTCAATGACCGGCTTACCCTGGAAATATTTCAGCTCGATTTTCAGCTGGGCCTTGGCACCCTCCTGCTCAACCGACATGTCGTTTACATAGCCCTCATCTTTCAACACCTGTGCGATAGCCACCTTCATGGTTGATGAAGGCATGCTCACTGTCGCCTTGCCCGCTGTCTGGGCATTGCGGATACGGGTCAACATATCGGAAATTGGATCCTGCATACTCATAATTCTGTCTCCTACCAGCTCGCCATGACCAGACCGGGAATGTCACCACGCATGGCAGCTTCGCGCAGTTTGTTACGGCACAGGCCAAACTTGCGATAATAGCCATGCGGACGACCGGTCAGGCTGCAACGGTTATGTTGACGCGTCGGGCTCGCATTGCGGGGCATCTTCTGCAGCTGGATGGCTGCATTCATGCGCTCTTCACCCGAGGCGCTTTTGCTGTTGATAATCTTTTTCAATTCCGTGCGCTTGTTCGCGTACCGGGCAACGGTACGGGTGCGTTTGTTTTCACGGGCGATCATGGATTTCTTGGCCATAGTCTTAAGTCCTGAAAGGAAAGTTGAATGCGCTCAGCAGGGCACGACCGGCTTCATCAGTCGTGGCAGAAGTAGTAATGGTAATGTCCATACCTCTGAGTGCATCGATCTTGTCGTAATCTATTTCTGGAAAAATAATCTGTTCCTTGACGCCCATGGTGTAGTTACCACGGCCATCAAATGATTTCCGGTTCAGGCCACGAAAGTCGCGAATCCTCGGGATCGCGATATTGACCAGGCGATCAAGGAATTCATACATCCTTTCACCGCGCAGGGTCACCTTGCAGCCGATCGGCCAGCCTTCACGAATCTTGAAGCCCGCAACCGACTTACGTGCATAGGTAACGACCGGTTTCTGTCCGGCGATCTTCGTCATGTCCTCAACCGCGCTTTCGATCACCTTCTTGTTGGCAGTCGCTTCACCCAGACCCATGTTCAATGTGATCTTGGTGATTTTTGGTATTTCCATGACATTTGCACAACCCAGGCTTTCGTTAAGCTCGGGAGCAAGTTTCTGTTTATATAATTCCTGTAACCTGGCCATTGTCTAAACCCTATGTAGCATCAACGACTTCGCCGGTTGAGCGAAAAATCCGCACCTTGCGACCATCTTCAAGTACTTTAAAACCTACGCGATCACCTTTACCGGCGTCCGCGTTCCACAGCATCATGTTGGAAACGTTAATCGGCATTTCCTTATCGATAATGCCACCAGGCTGCCCCGCATTCGGATTCGGCTTGGTATGACGTTTAACCATGTTGATGTTTTCGACCACAACGCGGTCATCAGAGATCACTTTCAGCACCTTGCCGCGGCGTCCCTTGTCCTTACCGGTGATTATCACCACCTCATCGCCTTTTTTAATCTTTAGCATGTCTACAGCCTCAACTCACAATACTTCAGGGGCCAGTGAGATGATTTTCATGAAACGCTCGCCGCGCAGTTCACGAGTCACCGGACCAAAAATACGGGTTCCAATCGGCTGATTCTGCTTGTCCAGCAAAACCGCGGCATTGGAATCAAAACGGATGGAAGAACCATCCGCGCGGCGCACACCCTTGGCTGTGCGTACCACTACTGCGTTGTAAACCTCACCTTTCTTGACCTTGCCGCGTGGTATCGCGTCCTTAACGGTCACCTTGATGATGTCACCGATACCGGCATAACGGCGCTTGGATCCACCCAGCACCTTGATGCACTGAACGCTACGTGCGCCGCTGTTATCGGCTGCATCGAGTCTTGTCTGCATCTGAATCATAATCGTCTCCGAACAAATCCTTATCTAGTAATCCGAATTAATGAATTTCCGGACGTTCAAGAACCTTAACCAGTCGCCATGACTTGTTTTTTGAAATCGGGCGACATTCCTCGATGCTGACCGTGTCACCAGTTCTGCATTCATTGTTTTCGTCATGAATGCTCAACTTTGTTGAACGGCGCATGTACTTTCCATACAGCTCGTGACGGACCTTGCGCTCCACCATGACTACTGCGGACTTTTCCATCTTGTCGCTGACTACGCGGCCAACAACAGTTCTTGCAGCTTTTGCGTTGCTATCACTCATGCCTCATCTCCACTGGCAGCCTGGCGCTTTTCGTTTAACACGGTCTGCACACGTGCAATATCACGACGCACGGCCTTGAATTGATGATTCTGGCTCATCTGTCCACCGGAACGCTGCATGCGTAACTTGAACTGCTGGGTCAGCAACTCTGACAATTCAGTATTCAATGCGTCGACATCCTTTTCGCGTAATTCTTGCGCTTTCATCACATCACCGTACGTGTAACAAACATGGTTTTAACCGGCAGCTTGGCTGCAGCCAGCTCGAATGCCTCGCGTGCAATATCCTCGCTGACACCTTCCATTTCATACAACATCCTGCCCGGCTGAATCTGGGCTACCCAGTATTCAACGTTACCCTTACCTTTACCCTGACGAACTTCCAGTGGCTTCTTGGTCACCGGTTTGTCCGGGAAAATCCGTATCCAGATCTTGCCACCACGCTTTACATGACGTGTCATGGCACGGCGGGCCGCCTCAATCTGGCGTGCAGTGATGCGACCGCGACCAACTGACTTCAGTCCAAATTCACCAAAACTGACCTTGTTGCTGTTTTGCGCCAGGCCACGATTACGGCCCTTCATCTGCTTTCTGAATTTTGTACGCTTCGGTTGTAACATCGTCTATCTCCGTCCCTTAGCCCGCCTGACTTACCGGGGCAGATACCGCGCCAAAGTCCTTGTCGCCTTCAAAGACTTCGCCTTTGAAGATCCAGACCTTTACACCGATGATGCCGTAAGTGGTATTGGCTTCTGCAAATCCATAATCGATATCCGCACGCAGCGTGTGCAAAGGCACCCGGCCTTCGCGATACCATTCCATGCGCGCTATCTCCGCACCGTTCAAACGGCCGGATACATTAATCCGTATGCCCTGCGCGCCCAGGCGCATGGTATTTTGTACCGAACGCTTCATGGCACGACGAAACATGATGCGACGTTCCAGCTGCTGGGTAATGCCTTCAGCTACCAGCTGTGCATCCAGCTCGGGCTTGCGAATCTCTTCAATATTCAGGTGCACCGGCACACCCATCATGTCTGTCAGGCGCTGACGCAGCTTTTCGATGTCCTCGCCTTTCTTGCCGATCACGATACCCGGCCGCGCGGTATGAATCGTGATGTGCGCGTTCTTCGCAGGACGCTGAATGACGATGCGACTAACCGATGCCTGTTCCAGGTGCTTGCGCAGGAAACTCCGAACTTTCAGATCGGTCGCCAGATTAGCGGCAAAATCCCTGCCTTCTGCGTACCATTTTGAAGTCCAGTCTGTTGCTATACCCAGACGAAAACCTATTGGATGTACCTTTTGACCCATAATATCTTCCTGTTAGTCCGCTACGGTAATAGTGATGTGAGCGGATCGCTTTAATATCCGGTTTCCACGTCCCTTGGCGCGCGCCCTGAAACGTTTCATTGTGCGGCCCTCATCAACACAGACAGTGGCCACGCGCAATTCATCAATGTCTGCACCTTCGTTGTGCTCGGCATTGGAAGTCGCAGACTCCAGCACCTTGGAGATAATGCCAGCAGCCTTTTTGTTGCTGAATTTAAGTATGTTTTGCGCACGCTCGACCGGCAGACCACGAATCTGGTCGGCTACCAGCCGCGCCTTCTGGGCGGAAATGCGTACATTGCTTAAACGTGCTGAAACTTCCATCGCATCAATTCCTTAAACGTTAACTCGGTTACTTGGCCTTTTTATCAGCGGCATGTCCGCGATAGGTGCGGGTCAGTGAAAACTCACCCAGCTTATGGCCTACCATATTCTCGGTAACCAGTACCGGCACATGCTGACGCCCGTTGTGCACGGCGATCGTCAAGCCAACCATGTTCGGTAGAATCATGGAACGACGTGACCAGGTTTTAATTGGTCGCTTGTCATTGCTCTCAACTGCGGCCTCTACCTTCTTTACCAGGTGCAGGTCGACAAATGGTCCTTTTCTAATTGAACGTGGCACTGATCAATCCTCTTGCAATTACTTACGGTTACGACGACGAACAATCAACTTGTCCGTACTCTTGTTCTTGCGGGTCTTGAAACCCTTGGTTGGCATACCCCATGGCGATACCGGATGACGGCCGCCCGAGGTGCGACCTTCACCACCACCATGCGGGTGGTCGACCGGGTTCATCGCAACGCCGCGAACGGTCGGGCGTACACCACGCCAACGCTTGGCGCCGGCCTTACCCAGTTTGCGCAGGGCGTGTTCGTCATTACTGACTTCACCTACCGTTGCACGACAGTCAGCGGGGACCTTGCGCATCTCACCGGAACGCAGGCGCAGGGTGGCATGCAAACCTTCACGTGCAACCAGCTGTACGCCGGCACCCGCAGCGCGGGCCATTTGTGCGCCCTTGCCAGGCTTCATTTCTACTGCATGCACAATCGTACCCAGCGGGATATTGCGCAGTGGCAGGCAGTTGCCGGGCTTGATGGCCGCTTCGTTGCCGGAATATACCGGATCACCTGCCTTCAGACCCTTGGGGGCAAGAATGTAGCGACGCTCACCATCCGCATACAAAACCAGTGCGATATGTGCGGTACGGTTAGGGTCATATTCAATACGCTCAACCTTGCCGTTGATACCATCCTTGTCACGCTTGAAATCAACCACGCGATAACGCTGCTTGTGACCACCGCCACGATGACGGGTAGAAATACGTCCCGCACTGTTGCGACCACCAGTCTTGGTCTTTTTCTCAACCAGGGGGCCATATGGCTCACCCTTGTACAGGTCAGCATTGACAACCTTGACGACGTGGCGCTGTCCGGCTGAAGTTGGTTTTTGTTTCGTAATAGCCATTATCTAGTCCCTTACTCAGCACCGATAAAATCAATTTCCTGGCCGGCCTGCAGCTTAACTGTTGCCTTCTTCCAGTCAGAACGTTTACCAGTATTCATGGCAAAACGCTTGGTCTTGCCTTTGACATTTGAAGTGGTCACGCCTTCAACCTTGACTTCAAACATCTTCTCGACAGCCGCCTTGATTTCCGGCTTGGTTGCATCACGCAACACACGAAAGGTGTACTGGTCATGACTGTCTGCGCCCAGTGCACTCTTTTCGGAGATAACCGGTGCCAGAATAATTTTCATTAATCGATGGTCATTCATCCTAACCACTCCTCTACCTTGCGCGCTGCACCTACCGTCATCAGGATCTTGTCAAAACGGACCAGTGAAGCGGGATCAAGAGCCTCGACATCACAGATACCGATATACGGAATATTACGAATCGACAGATACAGTTTCTCGTCAATGTCTTCAGTCACAATCAGAACGTTATCCAGTGACATCTCTTTAAGTTTTGCCGCCATCGCACTGGTCTTGGCCTCTTCAGTCTTGAACTCATCCACCAGCAACAGGCGTTCCTGGCGTGCAAGCTCGGAGAGGATGCACTGCATCGCCGCACGATATTGCTTGCGATTCATCTTTTGCGAATAGTTCCTTGGCCTTGCAGCGAAGGTCACACCACCACTGCGCCAGATCGGGCTACGGATGGTGCCAGCGCGGGCACGACCGGTACCCTTCTGGCGAAATGGCTTGATACCACCGCCACGAACATCGGAACGTGTTTTCTGTGCCTTGCTGCCAGCACGCTCACCAGCCTGGTAAGCAACGACCGCCTGGTGTACCAGACCTTCATTGAACTCCCTTGCAAAGGTTGCGTCAGACAGACTGACCGCAGTTCCTGAATATGTTTTTAAGTCCACGTTAACTTCCTCTCGCTACTCAGGCCTTGGCCGTTTTCTTCAGTGAAGGCTTGATAATAATGTCGCCCGCCCTGGAACCGGGAACCGATCCCTTGATAAGGATCAGGTTACGTTCGCTGTCGACGCGCACTACTTCCAGGTTCTGGGTGGTATTGTTTCTCGCACCCATGTGGCCTGCCATTTTCTTGCCCTTGAATACACGACCAGGAGTCTGGTTCTGACCGGTTGAACCCGGTGCACGGTGCGATACAGAGTTACCGTGCGTGTAGTCCTGATGGCTGAAATGGTGGCGCTTGATACCACCCTGGAAGCCCTTGCCCTGGGTAACACCACTGACATCGACATGCTGGCCGGCCTCAAAGATATCAACGCGAATCTCATCACCAGCCTTGATGTCTTCACCTTCGCCATCATCCAGGCGAAATTCCCAGACTCCACGACCTGCTTCGACTCCAGCCTTGGCAAAATGACCTTTCATTGCCTTGGTAACACGATTGGCACGACGCTCACCGGTAGTGACCTGTAACGCACGATAACCATCGTTGTCATCAGTGCGCACCTGGGTAACACGATTTGGCGCAACCTCAACCACTGTTACCGGAATAGAGCCACCCTCATCAGTGAAGATACGGCTCATACCTGCTTTTCGACCTATTAAACCAATTGCCATGATGATACCCGCCTAGTTCAACTTGATCTGGACGTCCACACCCGCAGACAGGTCCAGCTTCATCAATGCATCTACTGTTTTATCGGTCGGATCCAGGATATCCATCAAACGCTTGTGCGTGCGGATTTCATACTGGTCACGCGCGTCCTTGTTGACGTGCGGAGAAATCAGCAGGGTAAAACGTTCCTTGCGAGTTGGCAGCGGAATAGGACCACGCACGACTGCACCAGTACGCTTCGCCGTTTCAACGATCTCCTTGGCAGACTGATCGATCAGACGATGATCAAATGCCTTGAGACGTATACGAATCTTTTGATTACTTGCCATGATTCCTTTTCCTGTAACCGATAATTTCCAGTAAATGCTTTAACAATAATTATTCAATAATTTTAGAGACGACACCGGCACCGACGGTACGGCCACCTTCACGAATCGCAAAACGCAGGCCTTCTTCCATCGCAATCGGCGCTATCAGCTCAACACTCATCTGAATGTTGTCACCCGGCATCACCATCTCTACG
>JBFFRZ010000071.1:0-10623 GCA_041572715.1 Gammaproteobacteria bacterium | reverse complement strand
GGCGCCACTGCAAGGGCTTACAGGGCATCGCCGATAGCGTTTAATTATGTATTAACCTTTACAGACGGCACATGGCCACTAACTGTAACAGGCCGCACTGTTAAATGCTTTTCTCTGAGCAGTGACAGCATCTGATTGTCTGGATAGTCATCAGGCTCACTCGTTGGTACGATCAAGGTATCCAGTCAATAAAGCAATCCAATATCCAATGTCTTCTGTACGAGATCACAATCGCAACGCCCTGGAGAAGCCGACACTAAACCGGCAACCACTGACCTCGGGGAACCGGATAGATTCCATCCTGTTTATAGGCTTGATTAATTAGCCCATGCCACTAGCATCCTGGATATCTATTTAGAGGACACTGAATTGAGTCAAGCGTCAGCCCACATTATCGTGATGGGCAATGAGAAGGGAGGCACCGGCAAGTCCACCCTTGCGATGCATATTACGGTCAGTCTGCTGACATTAGGCAAGCGTGTTGCCATCATCGATCTGGATAGTCGGCAACGAACGGTTTCGCGCTACCTTGAGAACCGTGCCAATTATATATCGAGTAATGGCGTTCAATTGGATATTCCCCCGTATGTCGCTATACCGGCATCGAATAATCCCGACATAAAGCAAAGACAGCAAGAGGAACAGGACAGCCTGCAAGCTGCGCTGGATCAACATCTTAAAGATGCTGACTTTATCGTGCTGGATTGCCCGGGCAATGACACATGGTTGTCACGACTGGCTCATGCGATGGCCGACACGCTGGTGACCCCGATGAATGACAGTTTCATTGATCTTGATTTGCTCGGACATGTGAATCCCGATGACTATCAGGTTGGCAAACTGAGCTATTACAGTGAAATGGTATGGTCCAGTCGTAAGTTACGTTCGATGGGTGGCAAGCCGCCAATGGACTGGGTTGTAGTACGCAATCGAATTGCCAATATTAACTCTTACAACAAGCAGCGTATGGACGCAGCATTAAAGGCCCTGCAGGATCGCATCATGTTTCGCTACGTACCCGGCCTGCATGATCGGGTTGTTTACCGCGAACTGTTCCCCAAAGGTCTGACATTTCTGGATTTGAAAAAAACAGGCGAACTGGGCAAAACCAGAATGTCACATGTTGCTACGCGTTACGAAATCAGTCAGTTGCTGCAGGGCCTGAACTTACCGCAGCACGAGGAGGATAACCCTCCGTCGAGTAGTAAAGCGTTTTAAGCATTGTAACTGTCAGGTCATAACGCGTAGTCGGGTAGGTCAGATACTGTCCTGCCACGATATCGTCAGGACCAAAGTCGTTTCTTCGCCGTGGGTAATGCGTTATTCCGGGTGTTGCCCTAAACTACCCTATCCCGGCGGTCAGAGACCTAGCCTGACGGTACAGCTAGACCTCGATACACCTGGATGAGACTGGAGCGACGCATTATGACTGACAACCCCCAAAACATCGGCTTTATCGGCCTCGGCATCATGGGTGCCCCGATGGCGGGCCATCTTATCAATGGCGGACACAAGCTTTTTGTTCATACGCGCAGCCAATACCCGGCTGCAATTGAGGACAGTGCCGCGACACAATGTGATTCCGCTCGCGCCGTCGCCGAACAGGCAGATGTTATCTTTATCATGGTCCCCGACACCCCCGACGTGGAAAAGGTGTTATTTGATGAAAATGGCGTCGCTTCTGGGCTTTCCGCTGGTAAAACCGTCGTTGATATGAGTTCCATCTCGCCCATGGCCACCAAGGATTTCGCCCGGCGGATCAACGCGCTTGACTGCGATTACCTGGATGCGCCGGTATCCGGTGGCGAGGTCGGTGCAAAAAACGCGGCACTGTCGATCATGGTCGGGGGCGATGAGGAGGTGTTCACGCGCGTCCTGCCGTTGTTCGAACTGATGGGGAAAAATATTACCCTGGTCGGTGGCAATGGCGACGGACAAACCGCCAAGGTCGCCAACCAGATCATCGTCGCATTAAACATCGAGGCGGTTGCAGAGGCGCTGCTGTTCGCGGCCAAGGCCGGGGCCGATCCAGCCAGGGTTCGCCAGGCATTAATGGGCGGATTTGCCTCCTCCAAGATCCTCGAAGTACACGGTGAACGCATGATCAACCGCACATTCGACCCTGGCTTTCGTATCGAATTGCACCAGAAAGACCTGAATCTGGCGCTCTCCAATGCACACGAACTGGGTCTCTCGCTGCCTAATACTGCTACTGCACAGGAGCTGTTTAACAGCTGTAGCGCCCACGGCGGAGCCGCCTGGGATCATTCGGCGATGCTACGAGCGCTGGAAAAATTGGCCAATCACGAAATAGGTCAACCAACGGACTAGCACCCTGAGACTGGCCGGGCTGGCTGCAGCTCAGCCCGGTTTTTCCGCGAGGTAGGCTACAAGGGCGTCGCATCCACCAATACGCCGTCCATCGATGAAGACCTGCGGCAGCGAGGCTTCACCGGATACCGCCCTGATCGAAGCCTCCGGAAAATCACGATTCAACACCAGTTCGTCATAGTCGATACCCGCTTCAGCCAGGAGGGTCTTTGCCCTGGCACAGAACGGGCAGCCCTTGCGGGTGAAAACGGTCACGTCGAGCGGTTTTTCGGCATCAGGGGCCAGGTAGGCCAGCATGGTGTCGGCATCGGATTGTTGTAATGGGCCTGCCGCACCATCCGGCTCGATGAATATTTTACGGATGACACCATCTTCGACCAGCATCGAGTAGCGCTTTGAACGCTCACCAAAACCCATATCCTGCTTCGATACCAGCATTCCCATACCGCGACTGAAATCGCCGTTGCCATCCGGCAAAAAAGTGATGTTGTCAGCCCGTTGGTTTTCCTTCCATTCGTTCATCACGTAGGCATCATTAACCGACAGGCAGACGATCTCATCCACACCATGACGCTTGAGTACTGGCGCGAGCTTGTTGAAGCGCGGCACATGCGTCGAGGAGCAAGTCGGTGTATATGCGCCCGGCAGTGCAAACAGAACGATCGTCCTGCCGCTGAAGATATCATCCGTCGATACATCCACCCAATCATGGTCGACACGGGTTTTAAAAATTACCTGCGGGACCCGTTGGCCCTCTTGAGATTCTGACATTGCGTAACCCCCGGTTGGCTTCTAGAGATAAGGTTGAAATAATGAACGGTTATCAGGGTAGCCGTCGCCCTGTTGAATCAGGCGCCACTCCGGGCCAAGCCCGATGAAACCGATTCGCCCCCTCGTTGAGTGGTTCGCCTTCCGTTCAACCATCGTTTACCGGTGCAACCTACCCTGAGCTGATGAACAGCCATTTTGCAGCGTGAAATTCAGCTGTCATCTTTTTTGTCACGAAACGTGGTCCAGAAGTCATAGATCACCATGCAGGAAATCAGTGCAATGATAACGACAAGGTCGATGTCCGGCACATAAACCGCCACCAAACCCAGGAAGGCGATAAAAGTGGCCAACGCCAGAAATGCCATGATCTTGTCTGTCATATCTCACATACCTCCGATAGGGACCGGGCTTTCAATCCAGGTCGGCAAGATGCTGCTGCAACCAGCGTGCGGTACGCAGCAAACGACCGTCAAAACGACGGCGTTCAATCAACTGGACGCCGACCGGCAAGCCCTGGCGATCAGCCAGCAGGGGCAGGGTAATCGCCGGCACACCTGTCAGTGACCATAGCACATTGCAGGCGGCACTACCGGTGCTCTCCAGTCCCAGCGGCGCAACGCCCGTCGCCGCCGGCGTGATGATTGCGTCATAGCGGTCAAATATTTCCTCCAGTCCCGCGTAAAGGGTGTCACTCCAGTCAAGCGCCGACAGGTAATCATCGGCATTAATAACACGACCTTCTTCTACCGCTGCACGCGTTTCCGGCGCTAGTTGATCTGCCGCACGATCGTAGTAATGACGCAGGTTGTGCGACATTTCTGCCAGCATGATACGGCGATGGGCTACTGCGGCCTCCGCGAAAACCGGCGGCAATTCAATTTCGTCGCAGCCATCGCCCAGGGCCTCGACCAGCTCCGCGAAACCCTCGGTGCTGTCGTTGTCCAACTCCGACCATGCCGAGGTGCGGACGAAGGCGAACTGCGGTCTTACCGGCGGTTCCTCAAGCGCAGTCTCCAGCAGCCTCGGGGCGGCGACGGGCGCCGTGTCTACGTCAACACCGTCATACCCGGCAATCACATCAACCAGCAGCGCCGCATCCTCCACGTTACGCGTAAAGGTCCCCAACGTGTCCAGGTGGTGCGAACAGCGCAGCACACCAGTGCGGGGAATCAAACCAAAGCTGGGCTTGTAACCGATAACACCACAGTAGGAAGCCGGCCGAATCACGGAACCGCCGGTCTGGGTACCGATCGCACACGGCACCATACCGCTGGCGACGGCGGCTGCAGAACCGGACGATGAACCGCCCGGTGTGCGGTTCGGATCGTGTGGATTGCGCGTCTTGCCAGGCGCAAGGTAAGCACATTCTGCGGTGACGGTTTTACCCAGGATCACCGCGCCGGCGGCACGCAGCCTGGCCACGACCGTTGCATCACGGCGAGGCTGACGTCCGCTGTCGACCACGGTACCGTTCTGCGTGGGCTGATCAGCGGTGTCGATAATATCCTTGACACCAACGGGCACTCCGTGCAACGCACCGACCGGCCGGCCACTCTGGCGCAGTGCATCGAGCGCAGCTGCCTGCGCATGGGCATGATCATGATCCAGGTAGGCCCATGCCTGCACCTCGTCTTCTCTTTCCCGGATGGTTTCCAGGCAGGCCGTGACCGTCCCGCCCGCGCTGCGATGGCCCCCGGCTATCCCCTCGCGGAGAGCGTTTGCGCCGGTTACCGCCGTATCCCGCACCAGATCATCCATTTAGTTACCGTAAATCTGGTTCGGCATCCATGCGCTCAGTATGACAGGGAACAATCGCGTCAACATCGGCTGCGAGTTCCAGCAACTGTTGTCTCGAGTATATTTCATCCCGTACATTGAGGATGGGCTGGTAATCCTTAAGCAGACGTGTCTCCACCGCCGCCGGAAGTTTACGCGTAACGAGTACGCTGGGTCTTACATCCACTGGCTGTGTCCCCTGATCAATTGACCGGCATCACGAACTCAGGCCCCTTCGAAGTACTGTCGGGCCAGCGCTGCATGATGCTCTTGTAACGCGTGTAGAAACGGATACCTTCCTCACCGTAACTATGGTGGTCACCGAACAGACTCTGCTTCCATCCGCCAAAGGAATGCCAGGCCATCGGTACCGGTATGGGTACGTTGACGCCCACCATGCCGATTTGTACTTTCTGAACAAACTCCCGCGCAGTCAGTCCATCGCGGGTAAAAACGGCGGCACCGTTACCCATGGGATGCTCATTGACCAGTTCCACCGCTTCGGCGAGGTTTTCTACCCGCACCACGCTGAGCACCGGACCGAATATCTCGTCGCGGTAAATTTCCATCGCCGGGGTCACCCGGTCAAACAGTGTGGCACCCAGGAAAAAACCTGACTCGCGACCGGGAACCACCAACCCGCGTCCATCCAGTACCAGTTCTGCTCCGGCCTCGACCCCGCTTTCAATATAACGCTCAATACGCTGCTTTGCCTCGGCGGTCACGATCGGCCCCATGTCAGCCGCCTCATTTTCGCCGTCATTGACATTGAGTTTTTCCGCTCGCTCACGAATCTTGGCTACCAGCTCGTCGGCGATATGCCCGACCGCAACGGCCACCGATATGGCCATGCAGCGTTCACCGGCGGAACCGTACCCGGCCCCGATGAGTGCATCGGCGGCCTGGTCGAGATCGGCGTCCGGCATTACGATCATATGATTTTTTGCGCCGCCCAGTGCCTGGGCACGTTTACCATGGGCAGCGGCTGTCTGGTAGATGTATCGGGCGATCGGCGTCGAACCCACAAATGCAACGGCCTGCACATCCGGGTGCGTAAGCAACGCATCGACAGCAGCCTTGTCACCCTGAACCACGTTGAAGACGCCGTCTGGAAGCCCCGCCTCCCTGAACAGCTCGGCGGTCAGCAGCGACGGCGACGGGTCGCGTTCGGACGGCTTCAGGATGAAACTGTTGCCGCAGGCTATCGAAACCGGCGCCATCCACATCGGCACCATGAACGGGAAGTTGAACGGCGTGATACCGGCAGTGACGCCCAGCGGCATGCGCTGGCTCCAGTTCGCGATGCCGCCGCCAACGTTGTCCGTATACTGGCCTTTCATCAGTTGCGGGATCCCGCAGGCGAATTCTATGACTTCGAGGCCGCGATGAACTTCACCGCGGGCATCGTAAAAGATCTTGCCGTGTTCACGGGTGATGAGGCGCGCCAGGTCGTCTGTGTAGCGTTCGACCAGTTCTCTCATCCGGAACAGCACCCGGGCACGACGCTGCACCGCCATGGCGCCCCAGTCGTGCTGGGCCTGCTGTGCGCTAAGTACGGCATGTGCGACATCTTCCTCGGCGGCAAGGCGCACTGATCGCGCGACCTGGCCCAATGCCGGGTCAAACACCTCGGCAGTGCGATTGCTTATGCCCTGGTATGGCTGGCCATCGACCCAGTGCAGAGCCTGTTCCGGCGCTGATATAAATTGAGGAGTCATAACGTGGTCCCTCCCTGAGGACTGAAAGCCATTAATCGGTCATGTGAGCCTGGAGTGAGCAGCCATCGGGCTGACCGACACCTCTATAGCGTAATTAGGGACAGTTTGCCAGACCGCTGTCAAAAACCAACCCCGCCGCCGACTGGAACCGCGTTTATCTGAATAGTCATCAGGCTCGCTGGTTGATACGATCCGGATATTCAACGAATGCAGCAATCCAATACACTATGTCATCCTTACATAACCACAATCGCAACGCCTGGGACAGGCTGGCACGAAACCGGCAACCCCTGACTCTGCCTGCCACTGAACGTCATTTTCAGGATCCCCTGAACGCAGTCGACGGGGTTGGTTGGCTTAACGGCGATATCAGTGGCCAGAAGATACTGTGCCTGGCTGCCGGTGGCGGCAAGCAAAGTGCATTGTGTGCCGAGGCTGGTGCGGAAGTGACTGTAGTCGATATCAGCCCGGTAATGCTTGACAAGGACAGGCAGGTTGCACGGGAACGTAACCTCAATATTCGCGTCATTGAGGCATCGATGGATGACCTGTCCATGCTGGATGATGATCAATTTGGCGTCGTCATCCAGCCGGTGAGTACCTGCTATGTACCGGACATTGGAGCGGTTTACCGGGAAGTTGCACGTGTCATGCAACCCGATGGTCTTTACATCAGCCAGCATAAACAGCCGGCCAGCCTGCAGGCAGAACTTGATACATCAAGGCAAGCTTATGTAATGACAGAGCCCTATTATCGGGCAGGGCCGTTACCGCCCGCCCCTGCACACTCGCGTATCAGGGAGCACGGCACGCATGAGTACCTGCACCGTTGGGAACAGTTGCTGGGGGAGTTATGTCGTGCCGGCTTTGTCATCGAGGACCTCATGGAACCTGATCATGCCGATCGAGGCGGTGCGCCGGGCAGCCACGGGCATCGTGGGTGTTACATTGCCCCTTACGTGTGTATCAAGGCGCGCCGGTTAAACAGGACCGCAAAACCTGCGGCCCCTGACATATGGGTTCCCCAAACTTAAGAAACACGCTATACGCATTGACGGGCAACCAAACCTCACTTGCGCTGACTTCTACTTTGCTGAAGTTACAGTGCCCGCCCGCAGGCTTGAGGCTTTTTTAGCGGCCTTGTCGACGTTAGATACCCGAGAGCCAGATCATTAGTGGCAGGGTAAATACCGAGACGATGACTTGAACGGTAATCAGGTTAGCCATTAAGGTGGCGTCCCCGCCCATCTGCCTGGCCAACACATAGGAAGAGGCAGCCGTTGGCACGGCCCCGGCAATAACGGCCACTGTGCGCGGCATGCCCTCAATACCAAACAGCCACGCACCAGCGAACATCAGCAGTGGCATGCCCAGCAGCCTGACCACCGTACCGTAACCAACGGTAAAGCGGTCTTCTGCAACCTTGCTGAACTGCAGCCCTGCACCGACCACCAGCAACCCGACACCCAATGCACCACCGCCAACCATGTCGAATGTCTCATACAGCGGTGAGGGCAAGCCGACACCAGTAAGGTTGAGTACGGCACCAACCAGGCAGGCGAGAATAAATGGGTTCCTGGCTATCTTTTTTAACACCTTGCCAAGATTGTTCTCCGCACCGGCGAACCTGGCCAACACCGAGACGTTTATGATGTTGAGCGGCGGAATGATGACCGCCATGATGATGGCCATGTAGGCAATTGCCTCGTCGCCCAGCAGGAAGCCGACGATAGACAGTGCAATGAAGCCATGCCAACGCGTTGCCCCCTGAAACAGGCTGGTAAAGGCGGCGTCATTAACGGCAAGGAAGCGTTTCAGCAGAGGGCGAGACAGCAGCATCAAAGCGGTCATGGTAAAGATCGCAAACAGCACCATCCCGGAAAACATCAGGATCTCGAAGGAACCGATCTCGGCCGTCGCCAGTGTCTTTATCAGCAGGGCGGGAAAGAGCACAAAGTAGCAAAGATTCTCAAGGCCGCCCCAATGCTCATGCTGCAGTATTGCCGAGCGCTTGAGCAGCGCCCCTAGCAAAATAACCAGGATGACCGGAGTCAGAGCGTAGATGATCGATAGCATGGCGGGAATAATTCGTACTGGTTCAACGGCTCAACTCAGCTATTGTGGATGACGGTGTTTTTATTAATGACAAGCATGAGACCTTGACTGCAGATCACCGACAGGAGATGGCATCATATATGGCAACCGATTACTTTGGGAACCACTGACAGGCCCATGTGACCCAGTTGAATGACGAATCGGGGCATTGCGCCCCGCTGTATTAATTATTCGTCTTCCTGCGAGCGCTTACCACTGATGATCGACTCGGGCTGACGTTCAAGCATTTCTGCCAGCATGCTCAGTGCATGCGCGGCCCTGGCAATTTCCTGTAAGGATTCATTCAGGTGATAAACCGTTGGTGATTCCTCTTCGACAAGGCGACGCACTGCCCGCGCCGCCTGTCCCAACTCATCACTTGCCTTATTGATTCTGGTCATCGCAGCCGAGTCGGGTCTGGCCAGTTCACCGACTCGTTCCGCCGCCTGACCCATGCGTTCAATCGCTTCGTCAGCGGTGGCGATCGCCTGCTTCATTGCCGCAAGGTTGATCTCGATATCCTTCAAGATAGGTTCGCTCCTGGTATCCAGGGTCGCTGCCAGCGACTCCAGGTGAATCAGCGTGGCCTCAAGTCGGGCTGGCAGGCCCCTGTCTGCGGCTGAAGCCATGATCGTTTGGAAGGAAGCGCTGATCGCGGCCACATCAGAAAGGAATTTCTCAACGGGAAAACTTTCCAGCCGGCTGGCAAGTTCCTGAACCGTGGTAGGTATTGTTGGAATTTCGCTAATCTTTGGGTGCAGGCCCAACAGGTTCGCCGGCTTTTCGGGGTGGAAATCAAGATCGACATAAAGCTGTCCCGTGAGCAGGCTCTGCATACGCAGCTGGGCGCGCAGGCCCCTGTGCACGAGTTCCCTGGTAGTCTCGGGTTCCCCCAGCTCGACATCATCACCACCTTCGCCTTGCACGGTATGCGGGCTAAGCTCAGCCTGCACGGGAACCATGAATCGTTGACTGCGTTCATCCAGCCCGAGCTGGATCTGCTTAACGGTCCCCACCCGAACCCCGAGGAAGACGACTGGCGCCCCGACCTGCAACCCCTGTGCGGCACCATCGAAGTACATAATCACCTCGCGCCTTTTCTCGAACAGATCTCCGCCGGCCAGTAACAGCGCGGCAATCACGGCAAGACCGAGTGCCCCCAGGATAAAAATTCCGATCAGGGTAGGATTGGCCCGACGGGTCATGCAGTACCCCTGGAAAGAAAATGGCGTACCTTGGGATCACCTGATTCCAGGGCCCTGGCAGGATTACCGGTGGCCACCATGGTATGGGTATCCTCATCGAGAAAGATCGAGTTATTGCCAATCGCGAGAATACTCGCCAACTCATGGGAAATGACGACGAAGGTCGTAGCCAGGCTATCACGCAATTCCAGAATGAGATCATCAAGGCGGCGTGCGGTCAGTGGATCGAGCCCGGACGAGGGCTCATCGATAATCAGTATCTCGGGATCCAGTGCCATCGCCCGCGCAAGGCTTGCCCTTTTTTTCATTCCACCACTGAGCTCCGCGGGATACAAGCCCTCAAACCCAGCCAGCCCAACCAGTGACAACTTGAATGAAACCACCTCGTCGACACGTTTCTGCGATAGCCCCGTATTTTCGAACAGTGGCAAAGCGACATTTTCTGCCAGCGTTAAGGAACTCCACAGGGCGCCGCCCTGGAACATCACGCCCAGCCGCCTTTTGAGTCGTTCCTGCTCCTCCGGTTCTGCTGCCCAGAAATCTACGCCGCTATAGAGCACGGCACCTTCAGCAGGTTGCTGCAGTCCGATCAGCGCGCGCATCAGGGTTGTCTTACCGCAGCCGTTGCCGCCCATGATGACAAAAATGTCTCTTGGGTTAACGGTGAAATTCAGGTCATGCTGGACGACAAAATCACCGTAGGCCATGGTCAGGTTGCGTACCTCGAT
>JBFFRZ010000070.1:0-10650 GCA_041572715.1 Gammaproteobacteria bacterium | reverse complement strand
GGCCGGCAAGACCATGGAAATCATCCCCGGCGCTGAATGGTCGGTCATCACGGTAATTTGCATCCTGCTGTTCATTGGTGCCATGGGCAAGTCAGCACAGTTTCCCCTGCATGTATGGTTGCCAGACTCCATGGAGGGTCCAACGCCAATTTCGGCACTGATCCACGCAGCAACCATGGTAACGGCGGGTATTTTCATGGTTGCCAGGATGTCACCGCTGTATGAGCTGTCTGAAACAGCATTGAATTTTATCCTGGTAATCGGGTCAATCACTGCCTTGTTCATGGGTTTGCTTGGCCTGATACAGAATGACATCAAGCGCGTCGTGGCTTATTCAACGCTATCCCAGCTCGGCTACATGACGGTGGCTCTTGGGGCCTCGGCCTATAGTGCCGCAATCTTTCATCTCATGACGCACGCATTTTTCAAGGCACTGCTATTTCTGGCAGCCGGTTCAGTCATCATCGCGATGCATCATGAGCAGGACATGCGCAAGATGGGGGGGCTGAGAAAATACATGCCAATCACGCACTGGACTTCACTTATCGGTTCGCTTGCCCTGATCGGCTTCCCGTTCTTCTCTGGATTCTTTTCAAAGGACTCAATCATAGGTGCTGTGCATCATTCGCAACTGGGTGCAGCTGGTATCGCATATATGTCGCTCTTACTTGGCGTCTTTGTGACTGCGCTTTACAGCTTCCGTATGTATTTCCTGGTGTTCCATACCGAAGAGCGTATGGACGAACATACCCGTTCGCATTTACATGAAACACCCTGGGTGGTCACCGTGCCCTTGCTAATGCTGGCTATACCTTCTGTACTGAGCGGTTTTATCTTCGAGCCAGTAGTGTTTGGAGATTTCTTTTCGCGCTCAATCACGGTTGCAGATAATCATAATGTGCTGGGATCTGTTGCTGAAACTTTCGAAGGTACGATGGGTTTTGTCATGCATGCCTTCGCCGGGCCTGTGGTCTACCTTGCCCTTGCTGGTGTGGCTACAGCCTACTGGATTTACATGGTTAAACCACAATTTGCAGCTGGCCTGCAGCAGCGTTTTGCATTGATCCACAAGGTAATGGACAACAAGTACTACATGGATCATCTGTATCTGAACGTGTTTGCCGGGGCAGGGCGCGCAATCGGTCAGATGCTCTGGAAAGTCGGCGATGTATTGATGATTGACGGCGTAGTAGTCAATGGTTCTGCACGTCTAGTTGGCTGGTTCTCGACAGTGGTACGTCATTTACAAACGGGATATCTCTACCATTATGCGTTCGCCATGATTGCCGGCATGGTGGCACTGGTATCAATTTTTGTCATGCAAGGAATCTTCTAGCCGATGTTCAATGATTTGCCATTACTGAGTTTATTGATCTGGCTGCCGGTTGTTGGCGGCCTGATCACATTGACATCCGGAGACCGCGACTCGACCGGTGCCAGGCGTATAGCCCTGGCCTTTTCCATTGCTACTCTCCTGTTATGTATCCCGCTCTATACAAACTTCAGTACCACAACCGCAGATATGCAGTTTGAGGAGCGAGTGGTCTGGATTGAGGCATTCAATATCTTTTACCACATGGGTGTAGATGGGATATCCATGCCGCTTATTATTCTCACGGCCTTTATTACCCCGCTGGTCGTCATCGCCGGCTGGAAGGTCATCCAGGTTCGTGCATCCCAATACATGGCTGCCTTCCTGATCATGGAGGGCCTGATGATCGGGGTATTCAGTGCACTGGATGCAATGCTGTTTTATGTCTTTTGGGAAGCCATGCTGATCCCGATGTTTCTGATCATTGGGGTATGGGGTGGACCAAACCGAATTTACGCAACCATCAAATTTTTTCTTTACACCTTTCTTGGCTCGGTGCTGATGCTGGTTGCGCTGATCTATATGCATTACCAGTCGGAGACGGGCAGCTTTGCGATACTTGATTATCACAGTCTCAAGCTGGGCATGACCGAGCAGAAACTGATCTTCCTTGCATTTCTGTTGGCATTTGCAGTCAAGGTTCCTATGTGGCCTGTGCACACCTGGTTGCCGGATGCCCACGTGGAGGCCCCAACCGGCGGGTCGGTTATCCTGGCGGCAATCATGCTGAAGATAGGTGGTTATGGCTTTTTGCGGTTCAGCCTGCCTATTGCGCCAGATGCCAGTGCCTCGCTTGACTGGCTGATCATCGCCATGTCGCTGATTGCTGTTACCTACATTGGACTGGTCGCAATGGTTCAGGTAGATATGAAGAAACTGATCGCATATTCATCAATTGCACATATGGGTTTCGTTACACTCGGTTTCTTCCTGCCGTTCAGTATCTACTTCGCCAATGGTAATGACCTGTCCGGAGCAGCGCTGGCCGTTGAAGGTGGCATGGTCCAGATGATCTCTCATGGTTTTATTTCTGCAGCACTGTTCCTATGTATCGGGGTCATGTACGACCGCCTGCACAGTCGTGAAATAAAGGATTATGGTGGCGTAGTCATTTCCATGCCGATCTTTGCAAGCTTCATGGTGCTGTTTGCACTGGCTAATTCCGGGCTGCCTGGTACTTCCGGATTCGTAGGCGAGTTCATGGTAATTCTCGCCAGTGTCAAATCCAGCTTCTGGATAGCACTGGTGGCGGCATCGACACTGATTCTCGGTGCCGCCTACAGCCTCTGGCTGGTTAAACGAGTGGTGTTCGGAAAAATCACCAATGAAAAGGTCGCGGATATGCAGGATCTCGATCGGCGTGAATTCGTCGTATTGGGATCTCTGGCTTTCACCGTATTACTGTTTGGTGTGTGGCCCGACCCGCTGGTTGAGGTGATGCACCCAACCATAGATAACCTGTTACGGCACATCATCGTGTCGAAAATATAGTTGGGATAGATTGATGGAATCTGCAGACTTTACCCTGATTATCCCGGAAATTTTCGTGTTGACCATGGCATGCCTGGTGCTTGTCATTGATGCTTTTCTCAAGGATGAGCAACGTAATGTTTCATATCTGCTTTCGCTGGCAACTCTGATCGGCGCTGCGCTCATTACCTGGAACAATCATTTTACGTCCCCAGCCATCGGTTTTAGCGGTACATTCATTGTTGATGCGATGGCAGATGTCATGAAGTTCAGCGTTTACCTTGTGACAGCGGCGGTATTCGTTTATTCAAGGCAATATCTCAGGGAAAGGGCACTGTTCAAAGGCGAGTTCTATGTTCTGGGCCTGTTCTCCGTGCTTGGAATGATGGTATTGATTTCTGCCCATAGTATGCTGACTGTGTATTTGGGCCTTGAACTGATGTCGTTGTCCCTGTATGCCATGGTTGCCTTTAATCGGGACAGCGCGATTTCCTCCGAAGCCGCGATGAAATATTTTATCCTGGGTGGTTTTGCCTCGGGTGTATTGCTTTACGGTATGTCGATTATCTACGGTGTCACCGGTTCCCTTGATCTGGCGGCTATTTCCACCTACCTGTCCGCACAGCAGACCTTTAATGCGCCATTACTGCTGGGCATGGTGTTTATTGTCGTTGCACTGGCATTCAAGCTTGGTGCTGTGCCTTTCCATATGTGGGTGCCTGATATCTATCATGGTGCGCCATCAGCGGTCACTGCCTTTATTGGTACAGCGGCCAAGCTGGCTGCGTTTGGCTTTGTCATGAGGCTGCTGATTGAGGGTATGGGTGCAATGCATGATTCATGGCAGGACATTCTGATTATACTTAGTGTGCTGTCGCTTGCTATCGGTAACATTGTCGCAATTGCACAGACAAACATTAAACGCATGCTGGCTTATTCAGCTATTTCACATGTGGGCTTTATATTGCTGGGCTTCATTGCAGTGAATCCGGAAGGATATTCAGCAGCTATGTTCTACACAATTACCTATGCCATTACCGCGGCTGCTGCGTTTGGTATTGTTATTCTGCTTAGCCGGGAAGGTTTTGAAGCAGAAAACATAGAGGACTTCAAAGGCCTGAATGCCCGTCACCCCTGGTACGCGTTCATGATGTTGCTCGTGGTTTTTTCCATGGCCGGGGTGCCACCAACGGTGGGTTTTTATGCCAAGTTACTGGTTCTTGAGGCCATCATTGACCAGCAGATGGTCTGGCTTGCTGTGGTCGCGGTGCTTTTTTCTGTCATCGGAGCGTTCTACTACCTGCGTGTTATCAAGGTGATGTATTTCGATGAAGCTGAGGATAGTCATGCGATCAATGTGAGTGGTGGTATGCACCTGGTACTAAGCTCAAATGCACTGCTGGCATTGCTGCTCGGTATTTTCCCTGGCGCACTCATTTCTTTATGCTTTTCGGCGATTTCCTAGACGCCTGAGTCTTCACTGTCTTGAAGACAGAGGACCTGTATCAAACCATAAGAAACCAGCTCGGGGCCTCAGCGACTGTTGGCGACCTGGTTGGATTTCTCGGCAATCTGTTTCAGTCCAGCGATCTGTATTACGGTCATGGTACAGATAACCCGAATGATGAAGCATTTGCACTGGTTTTTTCCGTCATCGGGCTGGACTTCGGGCAGGCCGACCGGTTCTGGGATCAGCAGGTCTCGCCGGACCACATTGATACCATAGTCGATCTGGCATCAAAACGGATTAGTCAGCGTGTGCCATTACCATATTTGACCGGTGAAGCATGGTTTGCCGGCCTTCGATTTTATTCAGATCGTCGCGCATTGATTCCGAGATCACCATTCGCTGAGCTGATTCAGCAGGAATTCTCACCCTGGTTGGAGTCCAGGCCTGAAATAAAAATACTCGATATGTGCACTGGCAATGGCTGTATTGGTATCGCCTGCGCGGTCTACATGCCTGATGCAACGGTCGATCTGGTTGATCTTTCGCCTGAGGCACTCGAGCTGGCGCAGAAGAATGTTGAATTGCACGAAGTAGGTAGCAGGGTAAATGTGATCTGTTCTGACTTGTTTGAAGCACTTGAAGACAGACAATATGATCTGATTGTCAGTAATCCACCCTATGTACCCGCAAGCAGCATGGCAGATTTACCGGTAGAATACCGACATGAGCCAGAGATGGCATTGCTGGCGGAAAACGAGGGCCTGGATGTGGTCGACCGTATATTGCGGCAGGCTGCAGACTTTCTGATCCCCGAAGGTATACTGGTTGTGGAGGTCGGGGAAATTGCAGACGCGGTCCATCAACATTATCCGGCACTACCTTTCATCTGGCTGGAGTTTGAATATGGCGGGGAAGGGGTTTTCCTGCTTCATAAACGTGATTTAATGGATTGGCAGCATGGAAAGAGCAAAGACAGTTGAGCAATACGTTGGTTTCGTCGATGAATTAATCGACGAACTCTATGAGCTTCGCATGGCGATGGAATATGATATGGACAGCATGGGTGGCGCCATGAACTTTATCGAGGTACTGGAAACTCAGGTAAAGGATTTGCGCAAGTCGATGGGTGATGGTAGCTACGTGTTCGGTGATGATAACCTGCCGTTCATGGAACTGGTCAAGAACGTCGATGATCGGCTGCTACCCTTCAAGCATTTGTTTATGATGGTGAATGCGACACATACGCAAGGGCTCGACATCGAAGATGACGACGATTAAAAGAGCGTTATTTGGTGTAATACGGCGCTGAAATATTCTCGGGATACTCATGTATCAGGTATACACTGTGTTCACTCGAATATTTTTGCCTTGTCTTCCATCCAGATGACGTACTTTTGCAACACCTCTAATTGGCATTCAGGAATATGAGATTGGGAAACAGTTATGGCGGGTAACACGATTGGAAAACTGTTCACTGTAACCACCTTTGGTGAAAGCCATGGGCCTGCTATCGGTTGCGTGATTGATGGTTGTCCTCCCGGCCTTGAATTGAGCGATGCCGATTTCGTCAGTGATATCGATCGGCGCAAGACAGGTAAGTCACGCCACACGTCACAGAGAAAAGAGCCGGATACAGTCATGATACTTTCGGGCGTATTCGAAGGTAAAACCACGGGCACCTCGATCGGTTTGCTGATCGAAAACACCAACCAGCGTACCAAGGACTATTCTGAAATCATGGACCGGTTTCGCCCGGGTCATGCAGACTACACTTACGAACATAAATATGGCATCCGGGATTATCGAGGTGGTGGCCGCTCGTCAGCCCGGGAAACCACAATGCGTGTAGCGGCCGGTGTAGTCGCCAAGAAATGGCTCAAGCAGAAATATAATATTGAAATTCGTGGCTATGTTTCAGAAATCGGGGAACATCGCTATGCCAGTTTTGACTGGGACGTGGTCGAAACCAACCCGTTTTTCTTTCCGGATGAGGATATGGTCACATTCCTCGAAGGTTACCTGGATTCCATCCGCAAGCAGCAGGATTCCGTGGGCGCACGTGTAGAGGTTGTCGCCAGTAACGTACCCGTTGGTTGGGGGGAGCCGGTCTATGACCGGCTGGATGCGGATATTGCGTTTGCCATGATGAGCATCAATGCATCAAAAGGCGTCGAGATTGGTGCAGGCTTCAGATCGGTCGCACAGAAAGGCAGTGAACACAGGGATGAAATGACCCTGAAGGGTTTCATGGGTAATAACGCTGGCGGCACGCTGGGTGGAATTTCATCGGGTCAGGACATCCTGGTGAGCACGGCATTCAAGCCTACATCGAGCATCTCAACGCCTGGACGTAGTGTAAACATGGCCGGAGAAGAGGTCGAAATCGTGACCAAGGGTCGCCATGATCCCTGCGTAGGTATAAGGGCGGTCCCGATTGTCGAAGCCATGCTGGCACTTGTGCTGATCGACCACGCGCTCAGGCATCGGGCGCAGAATGCGGATGTGCAGAGTTTGGCTCCATTGGTTCCCGCTTCAATCGACGAATAGGAAATGTCCAGGCAGTATCGTCCGCCAACAGGCCGGCTTTCGTCGTTCTATTTTTTCTATTTTTCTACGCTGGGTATTCTGGTCCCATACTGGGGGCTGTATCTTAAATCACTGGATTTCAGCCCGGCACAGATTGGTGAACTGCTGGCAATTCTTGTCGGTACAAAAATTGTAGCGCCCTATATCTGGGGATGGATTGCAGATCACACCGGTAATCGCATCCGCATTGTTCAAATCGGTTCTTTTCTTGCGGCACTCAGTTTTATGCTGGTATTTGGCGTTAAGGATTACTGGGGTATGGCTGCTGTAATGATGCTTTACAGTTTTTTCTGGAATGCGATTCTCCCTCAATATGAAGCAGGGACAATGAATCATCTTGGAGAGAACCATCATCGTTACAGTTTCATTCGTTCATGGGGTTCCATTGGTTTCATCATGATGGTGATGCTGGCGGGGCCCATGATTGACGAGCAGGGCGTAAAGGTCATTCTGCCAATTCTCACTGTGGCATTCATCATGATCTGGATTGCAACCATGTTTACGCCGTCAGATCAGGGACAGGACCATGCTAGTGAGCCAGAAGCCAGCCGGATGGTCAGCATTATCAGCAGGCCGGAAGTAGCAGGCCTGCTGGCGATATTTTTTCTCATGCAGTTTTCTCATGGTTCCTACTATGCGTTCTTCTCAATCTATCTCGAGCAGAATGGCTACAGTAAAACCCAAATAGGCCAATACTGGGCCTTGAGCGTGCTTGCAGAAGTCATGGTTTTTTTGCTGGTGCCATGGCTGATCAAACTTATGGGGGTAAAGCCGCTACTCGTGATCAGCCTGTCCGCAGCGGTGGTGCGGTGGATCCTGACAGCGTGGTATGTAGATAGCGCACTTGTGATGTTTTTTTCGCAGACCTTGCATGCTGCAACATTTGGCCTGTTCCATGCGGTGGCGATATTCTTTGTCCATCATTACTTTAAGGCAAAGCTGCAAGGCAGAGGCCAGGCCTTGTATAGTAGTATAAGTTTTGGGGCAGGTGGTGCACTGGGTAGTCTGCTCAGTGGCTATAGCTGGGAAACACTGGGCCCATCGGCGACCTATCTTTTTTCCTCAGGAAGTGTTTTCGTAGCGGTGGTCATATGCATGATATTTGTTAAGAACATAAGATAGGACCATAATTACACGAATGGCTTGCATACCGGTGTTTCCACACCAAGACTGGCCTGAAAATACAGCACACAAAAATATTACAGCAACTTTGCAATGGAGAGAGAGATGGCTACAGAAATGGCAATAGGTGATGTAATGACGCCCTCACCGGTTAGCGTTGGCCTGAAAGAGAAACTGCTGGCAGCCAGGGAGTTGATGACTGAAAAAGGGATTCGTCATTTGCCCATAGTGGAGGATGACAAGCCGGTAAGTGTTATAAGTGAAAGGGATATTACACTTGCGATACTGGCCAACAAGCACTCGGAAGAGGATATTGAAAAGCTGACTGTTGAAGATGTCTGTTCACTCGATCTTTATCATGTAGAACTTGATACAAGCCTTTCCGAAGTTGCACAACACATGTCAGAAAATGCGCTTGGATCTGTTGTGATCACCCGGGACGGGGTGCTGGATGGTATCTTTACGGCCACTGATGCCTGCAAGTACCTGTCAATGTGTCTTCAGGGGCAATTCAGTAATTGCGACTAGCCCTGGGGGATCATTGAATACGTGCAAGTAAAAGCTCTGCTGCCTTTGTTAACGTTCTTTGCTTGTGGGTTACAACCCCGAGTTTGCGTATAAGAGATATCCTGTCGGTAAATATACTTTGCAGGTTTTCTGATCCTAGTGTTTCAGGGAGTACACTCCAGCCAAGGCCAATTTCCACCATCATCCGGATACTTTCCAGGTGATTGCTTGACAGTCTTACATTGATATTGATTTCCTGTTCTTGCAGCACAGACTCGATGAGTTGTCGGGTGATCGTGTGGCTGTCAGGCAAAATAGCCGGGTGATGAGCCAGGTCGTGCATATCGCTTGAGGAAACCAGCGCATGATCTCTTGCGCAAACTATCTGCATGGGGTCATCCCACAGGGGCAGGCTTTTCAGCTGCAGCGGAAGTAGTTGGGGCAGGGTAATGATAGCCAGCTCGATTTCTCCATGTTCGACTGCGGAGAGGGCATCCTCCGAATCCATAAAGTGCAGATCCAGTTCCACATGAGGATAGTCGTTATAGTAGCTTTTCAATATACCCGGCAGGTAGTGTAGTCCTACGTGGTAACTGGTAGCGATCCTAAGGGTTCCAGAGGGCTTTTGCTGAAGCTGGTCAAGTTCATGGATGCCATTCTGCATGGCATCCAGAATAGCCCTGGCGTGGGGTAGTAGCCGTATGCCCGCTTCTGTCAGTGAAACCCGGTGACTTACGCGGTCGAACAGGGGCTGATTGAGGCCGCTTTCTAGATTCGCAATACGCTTGCTGACCGCTGGCTGGCTTAAATGTATTAGACGCGCGGCCTCGGAAAAGCTGCCTGTTTCGGTTACAGCAATAAATGCCTTTAGTTCATTGAGCTCCATGTATGGAGTATAGGGGCGTCATATTCAATATTCCAATTAGTTATTGAAATTATAATATTTATAAATTTGAGTAATTAACAAGATGGGCGTACATTCTTCCCATCCATAGTTAAGCGATTTGAAACGGACATGTCAGGGAAAACACTTTACGACAAGGTATGGGATGAGCATGTGGTTCGAACAGAACCTGATGGGACTTCATTGCTTTACATTGACCGCCATCTGGTTCACGAGGTTACTTCTCCGCAGGCTTTTGAGGGACTCAGGCTGGCTGACAGAAAACCATGGCGCACATCGAGCGCCCTGGCGGTAGCGGACCACAATGTGCCGACCACGGATCGGGCTGCAGGTATCCAGGACCCCGTTTCCCGGGAACAGGTCGAAGCGCTTGATCAGAATTGCGATGATTTCGGTATCACTGAATTCAGGATGGACGATATCCGGCAGGGGATTGTGCATGTGATTGGTCCGGAGCAAGGCGCGACTTTGCCCGGTATGACAGTCGTTTGCGGAGACTCGCACACATCTACCCACGGTGCCTTTGGGGCGCTTGCTTTCGGTATTGGTACCTCTGAAGTAGAGCATGTCATGGCCACCCAGTGCCTTATTCAGAAAAAATCCAGAAATATGCGCGTTGTGGTAGCGGGCAGCGTGAACGCCGGTATCACTGCAAAAGACATCGTACTTGCCATCATCGGCAGGATCGGTACCGCAGGGGGAACCGGTTATACGATTGAATTTTCTGGTGAAGCTATTCAAGCGCTTTCCATGGAAGGGCGTATGACCGTATGTAACATGGCAATAGAGGCGGGCGCACGCGCGGGCATGGTTGCCGTCGATGATACGACTATTCAATACCTGCGGGGTCGCCCCTACGCCCCCGAGGGCGAAAACTGGCAGCGCGCCGTCGAACATTGGCAAACCCTGCATAGTGATGAAGACGCGGTATTCGATGAGGAAGTCATTATTCAGGCATCAGATATCAAGCCGCAGGTGACCTGGGGCACATCACCGGAGATGACTACCTCGATAGACAGCCTGGTGCCCGATCCGACCGCAGAAACGGATGAAGTCAAACGTAGTGGCATGGAAAAGGCCATGAAGTACATGGATTTAAAGCCGGGTATCGCGATTGAGGACATCCCTGTTGACCGGGTCTTCATTGGTTCATGTACCAATTCACGTATAGAAGATCTTAGGGCAGCAGCGCAGGTTGCCAGAGGTCGCAAGGTGTCGGGGACGGTCAAGCAAGCCATG
>JBFFRZ010000069.1:0-10887 GCA_041572715.1 Gammaproteobacteria bacterium | reverse complement strand
GGTAGCTATGAGAAGAGCAAGGATAAAGATGTTGCAGTAATGAACACCAAGGGTATACCGGTATCTCGCTGGATTGACGGTGTACTTGAGGAAAAGACCAACGTGGCCCAGAAGGATACCATCAAGGCAATGTTCTTCTGGGGACATGCACCAAACTCGCAAACCCGTGGCAAGGAAATGAAGCAGGCCATGGAAAAGCTGGATTTGCTGGTTGTGGTTGACCCGTATCCAACAGTCTCTGCCGTCATGCACGATCGTACCGACGGGGTTTATCTGTTACCGGCATCTACACAGTTCGAAACCTATGGTTCCGTGACTGCGTCCAACCGTTCACTGCAGTGGAGAGAAAAGGTCATAGAGCCCGTGTTCGAATCCCTGCCTGACCACACCATCATGTATAAGCTGGCAAAGAAAGTGGGCATTGCGGACCAGATGTTCAAGAATATCAAGGTGAATAACGATGAACCATTGATCGAGGATATCACTGGTGAATTCAATCGTGGTATGTGGACGATTGGTTATACCGGCCAGAGCCCTGAGCGGATGAAGTTACAGCAGCAAAACTGGGGTATGTTCGATTACACCAGTCTGAAGGCAGAAGGTGGGCCATGTGACGGTGAGTACTACGGCATGCCTTGGCCAAGCTGGGGTACGCCTGAGATGAAGCACCCCGGAACGCCTAACCTGTACGATGGCAGTAAATCCGTTGCAGATGGTGGACTGACCTTCCGTGCACGTTTCGGTGTTGAACGAAATGGTGAAAGCCTGCTGGCTGACGGATTTGCCTCCAAGGGATCCGAGCTCAAGGACGGGTATCCCGAATTCAGCGACAAGGTGTTGAAGAAGCTAGGCTGGTGGGATGACCTGACCGCTGAAGAGAAAGAAGCTGCAGAAGGCAGGAACTGGAAAACAGACCTCTCGGGTGGTATCCAACGTGTTGCCATCAAGCATGGCGCTGCCCCATTCGGTAATGCCAAGGCAAGAACTGTTGTATGGACATTCCCGGATCCGGTACCGATTCATCGTGAACCGCTGTACACATCACGTCGCGACCTGGTTTCAAAGTATCCTACCTATGAAGATCGAAAGTCTTTCTGGAGACTGCCGACCCGTTATGGATCGATACAGGCCAAAGACTACTCAAAGGATTATCCGATTATTCTCACGTCTGGTCGGCTTGTTGAGTACGAGGGTGGCGGTGATGAAAGCCGGTCTAACCCATGGTTGGCCGAATTACAGCAGGACATGTTTGTCGAACTACATCCGCGCGATGCCAATAACGTAGGTGTCAAGGACGGCGATGACGTCTGGGTGGAAGGTGCCGAAGGTGCAAAGGTCAAGGTCAAGGCTATGGTTACCCGCAGGGTTGGAGCAGGGGTAGCATTTATGCCATTCCATTTTGGCGGCCACTTTGAAGGCAAGGACCTCAGGAGCAAATACCCGGAAGGGGCTGACCCGTATGTGCTGGGTGAGGCATGCAACACGGCCATGACCTATGGTTATGACTCCGTTACACAGATGCAGGAAACCAAAGCATCACTATGCCGTATAACCAAGGCTTGATTTAGGAGATTACTACAATGGCAAATATGAAATTTTACTGTGACGCCGAACGTTGTATTGAATGCAATGCCTGTGTAACCGCCTGCAAAAACGAGCATGAAATACCGTGGGGTGTTAACCGCCGTCGAGTGGTAACGATAAAGGACGGTGAGGCCGGAGAGCGCTCGCTTTCAGTAGCCTGTATGCATTGTTCCGATGCGCCATGCGCTGCTGTCTGTCCCGTTGACTGTTTCTACACCACGGATGACGGTATCGTATTGCACGACAAGGATATCTGTATTGGTTGTGGTTATTGTTTCTACGCCTGTCCTTTTGGCGCACCGCAGTTTCCGGAATCAGGTGCGTTCTCTTCACGTGGCAAGATGGATAAATGCACTTTCTGTGCGGGCGGACCGGTTGAAACCCATAGTTCTGATGAATATCGCAAGTATGGTGCTAACCGGATAGCTGAAGGTAAATTACCACTTTGTGCAGAAATGTGTTCCACCCATGCATTGTTGGCGGGTGATGCCGATGTGGTATCTGATATTTACCGTAAACGTGTGGTTAATCGAGGTCGCAGCGCGCTGGACTGGGGTGTGAATTACCAGAAAGGCAGTCTGAATCTTCCCGGAAAGTGATTCGTCTGTTCCGCCTGCCAGCCTCCGCTGGCGGGCGGTTAGCAGATGAGCACGAACACGCAAGGAATATTAAAATGATAAAGACTTGTCACCTAGGCATAAATGGCGGTATTGGCCAGGCAATATTGTTGCTCATGCTGTCCCTGGCCATGCTTCTGATAACCCCATCAACACAGGCGGAACCACCACAGCCTTCTTCTGCAGCCCTGGGAACAACCACCGACAGCCGTTCAGCACACTCCAATGTTCCGTTTGCAGCGGCGGTAATCAATCCCGGCAGTGGATTGTGGCGGGAAGTTCGCCAGCGCGGGGGACCCATTGAAGGAATTACACAGGTATCGGGAACAGATGCGGGTATCCTGATCAGTACACGAGGAGAGGAGTGGCGTCAGCTCAGGACCGAGAAAGTCATCCCGTATAGCGGATATCTACTGGCAGTGGTTCTTGCCGTTCTGGTGTTGTTCAGGCTCATACGGGGACAGCTGAAAATTCATGCCGGGCGCTCCGGGATGCGAATTCTACGTTTTACCTACTCTCAACGGGCGGTGCACTGGGTTGCTGGTATCACATTTGTGATTCTGGGTATTACCGGCGTGGTATTGCTGCTGGGCCGTACTCTGCTCATTCCTGTAATGGGTAATAGTGCCTTCGGTGTTATTGCCAGTTTCAGTAAAACAGTACACGACTATCTAGGCCCCGTTTTTGTTATATCACTGGTATTTCTGTTCATCTATTACGTCAAGGACAACTTTTTCAAGCTCAAGGACATCCAGTGGTTTGCGAAAGGTGGTGGCATGTTTGGCGGGCATGCGCATGCCGGTAGATTCAATGCCGGTGAAAAGACATGGTTCTGGCTGGCGATTCTTCTGGGAATCGTGGTATCTGTGACGGGCCTGGTACTGGATTTTCCAATCTTTGGGCTGGACAGGGAAACCATGGAGCTTTCACTGCTCATTCATGGTATTGCCGCGATTATTGTCTTTGGCATTTCTTTTGGCCATATGTATCTCGCAACAGTTGGCATGGAGGGTGCCCTGGAAAGCATGACAACCGGCTATTGCGATGCTAACTGGGCCAAGGAACACCATGACGACTGGTATGAAGAGGTCAAGGATACTGCTGAGCCGGCTCCATCCGAAGATTCTCCGACACACGGAAGCCCGGGGCAGGCATCACCCTCAGGCGCATAACGCGATAGCCCTGCAGTAAGCATCGCTAAGCCCATCGGCGTTACTCGCCGATGCGAGCGGTCATTGGTTGTATCGACTCCGGGTAAGAGGTAAAAGCCTGTCGATTGGTATGATTTTCTTCAGCGGCTTTGACGCCCGGCTGGCATGGTGAATAGTCCCGTCATCGACAACTCAATCATAACCGCTGACATTCTCTCTCCCGGTTAACAGTCGATAACACTATAATATCGTTGGAAACCGGATAATTCATCAAAGGGTGTGACATGGAAGAAGATGTATTGAATATGAGTGTACGTAAATTTCTGAAAACAGTCGGGGTTTCTTCCCAGCGGCAGATTGAAGAATCAGTACGTAAAGCAATTGCAGACGGGGCTATCCAGCCGGGTGCTGCCGTCCCGGTTCAGGTTACCCTGGAAATGGAAACCCTGGCCGAGCCATTTGTCATCAAGGGGGAGATCAAGGGCTCCTGACAGGATATTGCGCTGGCCAGGTTATTGCGCTCAAGTTGATACCCCAAAGTTGCAGTAATGCTACATGATGTCCTGTTAAACCTCGTTGACAACAATTACGAGCCCGGTGATTTGGGTTAAGATTTACCGGGTATTGTGTCATGGTTGTATTATCTCAAGAGCACGGTATCAAACGCCATTTCGAGGAGTAAAGCATGAGTGATGAGCGGGAATTTGTTGCGCTTAATATCGCCGTGATGACGGTTTCAGACAGCCGCACCGAGGCTGATGACAAGTCGGGTAATATCCTGATCGAGCGAATCGCCCAGTCGGGTCATCAGCTCAAAGAGCGGCAGGTCGTGACCGATAACAAATATCGTATACGGGAACAGGCATCCCGCTGGATTGCAGATGATGAGGTGCATGTCATCATCAGCACCGGTGGTACTGGTCTGACCGGTAGAGACATCACACCCGAAGCCTTTTCTGTACTGTTTGATAAACCGATTGAGGGGTTTGGTGAATTGTTTCGTACGCTTTCTTATGAACACATCAGGACTTCCACCATTCAGTCACGGGCAGTTGCCGGCATGGCCAATGGTACGGTGATCTTTTGTCTGCCGGGTTCGCCGGGGGCGTGCAAAGATGGCTGGGACTGGATTATCCGGCACCAGCTGGATATCAATCACAAGCCGTGTAACCTGGTGGAGTTGATGCCACGTTTCAGGGAACAGTGACCGCCTTGAACGATTGCGATACGCCACTGCAGGCTTCCCTGATATCGGCCGAGGCAGCGCGGGAACAGTTAATCGCTGCGGCGGTAGCGGTAACGCAGACCGAGCTGGTATCGTTGGTGGAAGCACTCAACCGTGTATTGGCCGAGCCGGTACAATCTTCCATGAATGTTCCACCGGCGAGTAACAGCTCAATGGATGGCTATGCCGTCAGCAGCGCTGATACCATTGAGGTGAATGAAATGCCGGTGTCGCAACGCATACCCGCGGGAACAGCCGGAACTAAATTACAAACGAGCACGGCGGCGCGCATATTTACCGGTGCACCCATTCCTGATGGTGCCGATGCCGTGGTCATGCAGGAAGACGTAGAGACCACGCAAGCGGGCATCCGCTTTGCAGGACCGGTTAAATCCGGGACCAATGTCCGAATGGCTGGTGAGGATATCCTTGCCGGATCGATCATACTGGATACCGGTAAACTGCTGCGGGCGCAGGAACTGGGGCTGGCGGCTTCCATCGGTGTGGGTGAGCTGCAGGTTTATCGCAAACTTAAGGTGGCAATCCTGGTGACCGGGGATGAACTGGTATCCCCGGGAGAGCCGCTTGCTGCCGGGCAGATTTATGATGCCAACCGCTATACTTTGAGCGGATTACTGCAACAATTAAACTGTGAAGTGATATCGCTGCCAGTCGTCAGGGATGAGCCTGTGGCTACCCGTGAAGCCTTGCTAAAAGCATCTGCAGAGGCGGACCTGATTGTATCCAGCGGTGGCGTTTCTGTCGGTGAGGAAGATTATGTGCGGCTTGCGCTGCAGGAGCTGGGTAAACTGGAGATGTGGCGTATTGCCATCAAGCCGGGTAAACCACTGGCCTACGGTGAGATCAATCATGTACCCTTCATTGGGCTGCCGGGAAACCCGGTATCGGTGTTTGTGACCTTTTGCTGGCTGGTATCACCTTTCATCAAATTGATGCAGGGGCAAACCTGGGCTCCACCGGTGCCAATTCGGGTAAATGCGGCTTTTGAATGGCCGGTAGCGGGCAGCAGGAGGGAATATGTACGCGCACGAATTGAACTTGAGAATGATTTGCCCGTGGCCACCATTTACCCGAACCAGGGGTCCGGTGTGCTGAGTTCCGCCTGCTGGGCGAACGGGCTGGTCGAAATTCCCGAGCATGAAACCGTGCAACCGGGCGATCATGTTAAATTCTGGTATTTTGAGACACTGTTATGAGCGAGTTAACCCACCTGGACCATGAAGGATCGGTCAACATGGTTGATGTCTCTGGTAAGGAGGTCACCGAACGTGTTGCCGTTGCTTCTGCGCGCATTGATATGCAGCCTGAAACACTGCGAATGATTGTGGAAGGCAGTCATAAGAAAGGCGATGTGCTGGCGGTCGCCAGGATTGCGGGTATCCAGGCTGCCAAGCAATGCGCTACCCTGATACCCCTGTGTCATCCACTGATGCTGTCAAAGGTCGATGTGCGTCTGGATATCGATGAAGAGCATTCCTGTGTGCAAGTGGAGGCCAGCTGTAAACTCAGTGGTCGTACCGGGGTAGAAATGGAGGCGTTAACGGCAGCCAGTGTGGCCGCGTTGACGATTTATGATATGTGCAAGGCCGTTGATCGGGGTATGATCATTAATGCGATCATGCTCAAGCACAAGCATGGCGGCAAGAGTGGGGAGTACAATGCCGATGTCTGACCAGGTTTCCGTACTTTATTTTGCCTCTCTGCGTGAGCAGCTGGGTTGCGATCGGGAGGACCTGCAGCTGACCGATGAGCTGTCGACGTTAGAGGATGTTCAGCGGCATCTCGCCGAGCGGCAAGGCAGCTGGCAAGTGGTTTTTGGCGGATCAGCGAATATTCTTTCTGCAGTTAACCAGCAAATGGCCAGGGCAGATACCGCGATCAAGGCCGGTGATGAAGTGGCCTTTTTCCCGCCAGTCACCGGGGGTTAATCTTGATCCGGGTGCAAACAGAAGATTTCTCAATTGATGAAATCCATAGCGAATTGAGACAGAGGGCGGGGGATTGCGGCGCAATCGTCAGCTTCGTGGGGCTGGTGCGGGAATTCGATGAAGACGCATCAATCCAGTCAATGACCCTGGAACACTACCCGGGAATGACCGAGAAGGCGCTTGCGGATATTGCCGATAAGGCAAGCCAGCGCTGGTCACTGGGGGGCATCAGCATTATCCATCGGGTCGGAACGCTCGCTGCGGGGGACCAGATCGTGGTCGTGGCTACCGCATCGGCACATCGACGTGACGCCTTCGAGGCGGCTGAATTCATCATGGACTACCTGAAAACCGATGCGCCGTTCTGGAAGAAGGAACGAACCAGCCAGGGCGAACGCTGGGTTGAGCAACGTCATTCAGATCTCAGTTCGACCGAACGGTGGCACAAATAGTAGCTTAGATAAATACATAGGTGGATATCTCCTGGATATAGGCAGCATCCCTACTTCTAGTAGCTGCTGGTTGTTGCTATAAGCCTACTTTGATGAGCCGGTATCACCATAGAGCAGCGATCGTTTCCTGCCGCTGCTTTTTGCCTTGTACAGCGCGGAATCTGCATAGGAGATCAGTTTTTCAGGATCCTCGGTATCGTCCGGGTAAACCGAGATACCAATACTGGTTCCAACCGATAAATCCTCGCCCTTGACAGAGAAGGGTTTGCCGATGATATCAATGAGCTTGTTCGCGACGCTGGCCGCATGCTCGGCCATAGTGACGTTATGCAAAATCGCGGTAAATTCATCCCCGCCCATTCGTGCCACCGTGTCTACCTCGCGCAAGCTTGTTCTCAGACGATGGGCAAATTCCTTCAGGAGTTCGTCTCCGCCAACATGCCCCAGACTGTCGTTGATGTTCTTGAAGTCATCAAGGTCGATATAGAGCAAGGCGAACTTTGTCTTGTCCCGGTTGGCCTGCTTTATTTCCTGTTGCAGCGCCTTGTAAAAAGAATGCCTGTTGAATATGTCGGTGAGCGCGTCGTAGTTTGCCAGTCGGATCAGCTCTTCCTCTTTCGCTTTTCGATCACTGATATCGCGCAGAATGACCGTATAAATACGCTTGTCGCCAATGACCCGGGTTCGGGACATGTTCATTTCGCAAGCGAGGGTAGAGCCATCCTTGCAGCGGATGGTGATGTCACGGCGTTTGGCCAGGTTGAATTCATTGGTATCCGCGGGGGTATGATTCAATGAATGCTCCTTCGGCTTGGACGCATGGATCAGCGAGGCATAGGATTTTCCGATTGCCTCATCCTGGGAGTAACCGAACAGGTCTTCGGCGCCTTTACTGAAAAAATTGATATTCCAGTATGAGTCGAGGGCGATGATCGCATCTGAAGAGGAGTCGATAATCTCTTTATATCGTTCCCGGTTGCGGCCGCATTCGCGGATGAATTTATTCCGGTTGAGTTCGCGTTCCAGTATGGCCAGCAGATGGATCTTGCTCTCACCGACAAGAAAATCGGTAACACCGGATCTTATGGCTTCAGATACGTCCTGCTCACTTACCGTATCGCTGAAATATACGACAGGAATGCTGGTACCGATTGATTCAAGTATTAAATCCAGCGATTTTTCCTTTGATGCGAGCTGTTCACTAAACTGGCAAAAGATAAGATCCCAGTGATCCTCTGCTAGCATCTCGCTGACAGCTTCTTCGCGCATGATGACCTCGGGATAGAGTTCATAACCTAGCCCCAGTATGGAGTCCACCAGGGGACTGGCCTGGTCCTCCTTATCAACGATGAACAGGATTCGGAGTTTTCTGGAAGATTTTGCCTGGCTGCTCGTCATGCGCGATGATTACGTTGGTTATTATCAGTATGTTGCCGAGATAATATCACAGGGTTATTTCACCATGCCGGAACACATGGCTGTCATCTGGGATTTCATGTGCATCGATGATCCGGGAGTACCTGATCGCTTGTCTCGTAGCAGGATTATATATGTTGTGCTGCCGCAGTGGTGTATAAACTTTGGGCAGACTGCCTCGCCGGGGGCGATGAATATTCAGCCTTTGCGGATATCCTCAATCTTCACGCGCCATTCTTTAGGCCCGGTCTCGTGCACTGACTCGCCATTCGAATCTACTGCCACAGTCACGGGCATGTCCTCTACCTCAAATTCATATATAGCTTCCATACCCATCTCTTCAAAGGCGACAACCCTTGACGACTTGATTGCCTGTGATACCAGGTAGGCGGCACCGCCCACGGCCATCAGGTATACGGCACGATGCTTCCTGATGGCTTCAATACCAGTGGGTCCTCGCTCTGCTTTACCGACCATGCCGATCAGTCCGGTTTCGGCCAGCATCATCTCGGTAAATTTATCCATGCGTGTCGCAGTCGTAGGGCCAGCGGGGCCGACGACCTCATCACGCACAGGGTCAACAGGACCGACGTAGTAGATGAAGCGATTGGTAAAATCCACTCCATCAGGCAGGCCCTGGCCCGAATCCAGCAGATCCTTGATGCGTTTGTGTGCGGCGTCACGACCTGTCAGTAGTTTACCGGATAACAGCAGACGGTCTCCCGTCTTCCACTGTTGCACATCTTCCGCCGCAAGCTCATCAAGATTGACGCGGATCGAGTCCTCGCTGGCTTGCCAGGTCACTTTTGGCCAGTCATCAAGGCTTGGCGGCGTCAACACGGCCGGGCCGGAACCATCGAGCTTGAACTCTACGTGCCGTGTGGCAGCACAGTTGGGAATCATGCCTATTGGCAGGGACGCGGCGTGGGTAGGATATTGCAGAATCTTGATATCCACCACTGTTGTCAGCCCACCCAGACCCTGTGCACCTATTCCCAGCGCATTAACCCGTTCAAAGATCTCCAGTCTGAGCTCTTCCGCAGGATTCGAAGGGCCCCGTTCGATTAACTCATGCATATCAATCGGCTGCATCAGTGATTCCTTGGCTAACAACATGGCTTTTTCTGCAGTGCCGCCAATCCCGATACCCAGTATGCCCGGCGGACACCAGCCGGCACCCATGGTTGGCACCGTTCGTTCTACCCAGTCAACCAGTGAGTCACTGGGATTGAGTATGGTGAATTTTGATTTGTTTTCCGAGCCGCCACCCTTGGCGGCAACGGCAATCTCGATTTCATCTCCGGCCACCATTTCGACGTGGATGACCGCAGGGGTGTTGTCTCCGGTATTGACCCTGTTCCCGATTGGGGGATCGACAACCGAGGCACGCAACAGGTTGTCTGGATGAAGGTAAGCCCGGCGCACGCCCTCGTTGACCATTTCATTAAATGTCAGGTTCCCCGAGAATTGCACGCCCATGCCGATTTTGGCAAACAACGTAACAATGCCCGTATCCTGGCACATGGGGCGTTTACCTTCCGCGCTCATGCGTGAGTTCATCAGAATCTGGGCCATCGCATCCTTGGCTGCAGGTGATTGTTCCTTTTCCCATGCACGCCCGACTGCCTGGATGTAATCAAGCGGGTGGTAATAGGAAATGAATTGCAGTGCATCTGCAATACTGTCTATAACATCAGCCTGCTGGATTATTTTCATGGTCTCATCCTGACGGTTTTACGCGGTAACAATATCGACATCATCAATTAACTGCAGCCGGCATATTGTGACAAACTACGAAAAAAATACACGGCTTAACCGGCATGAAAGCGTAAATTAATTTTCATAATCAGCTTTGCTAATTTCAATATAGCTGGTGTTAGCTGTATCCCTGCTTGCTTCAGGGTAAGCCAGACACAATTAAAATTGCCTGAAAAACGGATTCAGGGTACTGGCAGATGGCCCGGACCACGCAATATATATTGTGTTCAGTTGATGGTTTTATCGTCAATATTCAGCCAGTTAACGCGTATTGATCAATGTGACTATAAACTTCAGGCGCTAACCTTTTTGCGTTTTTCTTATTGGTGGATAAGCGATTTGATTTTTACTTTCACTTCTTGAGGAGTATATTTTTTCGCAGATAGGCAACAGGAGGTTGCTTGAATCATGCGGATAATACTTGCCGATGACCATCAGTTAATTCGTGATGGACTCAGAAAAATTCTGGAGGCGGTACCTGAGTATGAGGTAATTGCAGAGGTCGGGGATACGGATACCCTGATTGAAGCTGTTGAAGGTATCTATACCGATCTTGTTTTTCTCGACTACCACATGCCTGGTGGCGGGGCGATCCCGGCACTGCAGACGATCAAGAAAAAATTCCCCGGTATCAAGGTAATATTTCTCACTGGCTCCGGTTCAGGTTCATTACTGAATCAGCTATTACAAACAGCAGCAGATGGCATATTGCTGAAAGGCATCTCGGGCGATTAT
>JBFFRZ010000068.1:0-10993 GCA_041572715.1 Gammaproteobacteria bacterium | reverse complement strand
TACTGGCCAAATACCCACCCTCAAGTTCACGTGCGCCTTCTTCTGATAAAGCATGCACAATAATACAGTCCTGCCTGACATCGATACTTGCCGTTCCCGGGGTCAGGGTGATTGAATTAGCATAGATCACACGCCCGAGGTCAGTCTTGTGGTGGACAGGAAGCTCAATTACTGTAGGGCTGATCGGGCGAAAGCCGAGCACCCTGAACACTACATCAACATTAGCCTTGATGATTTCCCAGAACAGTAATATCCAGAATTTCAGAAGCCGGGTCGTCAGATGGAAAGGATGGCTCTCATGGTCAATAACATCCATTCTTAATGCGATATACAGCGTCAATAATACCGAAACCACTCCAAGGCCAAGTAGTAGTGGCTCAAAATGAGAGGATAGCGACATCCAAAGTATCACCAGGGCCACGGACATGCTCAAGATATGCTTCATTGATTTCCTTTGTTTTTATATGGTATTCATGCTAAGGTAATCTTGGCTATCTTATCATTAGTTCGTATGCTAATTGCTCATCGAACAGCCAGATTGTCATGCGGGCGACAAGAATCAAAGCCCCTCTTATATTTGATCTGATTTCATTATATATTCAGGTATCGAAGAAAAATAAATCACGTTACGGACACTGAATAATATTTTTTTCTTTCGTCCCTGTGATAACAAACATCATGGACAAAGTCTTTATACAGACTGTACACAAATTCTTGCGCGGACTGGTGGGCATGTTTGTCCCGTACCGCACATGGATTGGGGAACTAAGAGACTCTCAAGTTCTGCGTACGGACATTCTTTCCGGGATTACTGTCGCAATGGTGCTGATTCCTCAATCGATGGCATATGCACAGCTTGCCGGGCTTCCGGCTTACTTTGGTCTATATGCGTCTTTTTTACCTCCAGTAATAGCAGCACTACTTGGATCCTCCCGTCAATTACAAACCGGCCCTGTTGCAGTGGTTTCATTATTGACAGCCGCAGCACTTGAACCGCTGGCTAGTTCCGGCTCAGAAGGTTATATCGCATACGCCATTATGCTGGCCATGATGGTTGGCCTATTCCAGCTATCACTTGGTATTTTCAGACTTGGCGAGCTAGTTGACTTCCTCTCTCATCCTGTCGTAATGGGCTTCACTAACGCTGCCGCCATCATTATCGCTACCTCGCAGCTAAGCAAGCTTTTTGGCGTCAGCGCCATAAAGACAGAACACTATCTTGAGAGTGTATGGCTAACAATTATAGCGATAACAGATCATCCGCACTGGCCTACAGTAGCCATGACAATCATTGCATTCCTACTCATATGGTATCTCAGCCGCAATTATCCGCGCGTACCCGGGGTTCTGGTAGCAGTAGTATTCACGACATTCCTATCCTACCTGGTGGAATACAAGGATAAGGGTGGTGCTATCGTTGGCACCATACCGGCGGGTCTGCCCGAATTTACTTTTCCTGAAATAGACTGGGATATTGCCTCTGAACTGGTTAGTACTGCCTTTGTCATTTCTCTTGTAGGCTTCATGGAAGCGATTTCTATTGCAAAAGCAATGGCGATACGAACCAAACAGCGTTTAGACGCCAATCAGGAACTGTTTGGCCAGGGGGTATCAAATATTGTTTCTGCATTTTCACAGGGCTACCCGGTTTCCGGGTCTTTCTCCAGGTCTGCGGTAAATATCAACAGTGGCGCAATAACCGGATTCTCATCCGTCATTACAGGCTCTATCGTTGGAGTAACTTTACTGTTCTTCACGCCACTGCTCTATCACCTGCCCCAGGCAACCCTTGCTGCGGTCATTATTATGGCCGTTATAAAATTGATACGCCTAAAGCCAATAATACATGAGTGGGACGTACAGCCACATGATGCCATCGTGTCTGTAGTCACGTTTTTCCTGACCATCATCATGGCACCACATCTGGACAAGGGTATGCTTATCGGCGTAATGCTCGCATTAGGCCTTTATGTGTGGCGAAGCAGGCGGCCTCATATAGCAATTTTGTCAAGACACAAAGACGATACCTTGCGTGATGCCGTAGCCCATATTCTCGGTACCTGTGATTACATAACAGTTCTGCGATTTGATGGCCCGTTGTACTTTGCAAACGCCGGTTATTTCGAAGACAAGGTACTGGAAAGGCTAGCAGTAAAACCAGATATCAAGTACCTGCTTGTCGATGCCGAAGGCATCAGTGAAATTGATGCCACTGGTGAGGAAATGCTACATGAACTACTCACCCGACTTAACAAGATGGGTATAGAGGTGGTTTTTGCGCGGGCTAAAGGACCATTGGTCAGCATGTTCAACCGCATGCATTTAACGGAACTCCTCGGCAGCAAGAGTCACTTTCGCACCCGAACCAAGGCACTGACTTACTGCTGGCAGAACATTATAGACAAAAACATTTGTGATAAAGATTGCCCTTTAGAATGTCCACTGAACTTTAATGAAGATCCTGTGAGGCTGACGAAGTCACCTGCCTTGACAGTGGAGGAGTTACCAGCAAGAGACAATGCCTGATCGTCTAGGGGAAACGCGGGCAACCAGCAGTCTAGAACTTGACCAGTCGTGTGACCTGGATATCCGATATAAACACTACGCCTGAATGTTTGTTAAAGAAGGGCTCGAATCCTTCCAGCAGGGGCGCTACTTTTTCCTCGGGTACGGCAGCGATCACCATCACCAGCACCTCGTCCTCATTGAACATCAGGTGACCTTCGTGAAAACCATGACTACCCTTACCGGACAGGTTATTCACAATCGTGTAACCCTTGACTCCTGCATGATCAAGCAGGTCAGTGGCAAATTCGAGTTGTTCACCCTCGAGAATGATTTCCAGCTTTTTCAGTGGACTCAGGTTTAGATTTTTCATGATGCAAGCAACTCCTCTGATGATGAATACTCATCGATGGGCAATTCAACCTCACGCCAGCGACCCCTGGCATATAAAGAAACATTTTTTGTATCCGGATCGATAACAATCATTCTCAACCAGCCGTTATGGACCAGCCTTTTTACGGCAACCACCCCCTCTATAGCCTGCTTGGCGTGCTCGACCGGCGCTTCAATAACCGTGATCAAACGCAAGGGTTTATGATAGGGCAAGCCGTCTTTCAACACGGTCTGTGATGGCAAGCCAGTACGCAAGTCACTCAGATTTCCGGTCATGACTCCGAAGCGACCCGCAACGTTATGGTAAACCTTACTGCCACTACCAAAACGATCATTATCTACTGTAGAAAAATAATGTTCCATATTAATCCACTGTCCTACCACCAATGGCCCGGTCAGTATATTCTCCAGCAACCGTCGCTTGGGGTCGACCCGGTAATCATAGGAATGCAGGAAGGCACGCCCATCCAGACTCAACTGTTCTGTAAGACTGCGACGACCAATAACAAAAAAGGCATTTCGCGAAAGCCCCCATTCTGGACGTACCTGTGACCAGTCCATCGAGTTCCGCTGGGCCAGGCTAAAAGCAGTGTCCGTATCCATTTCCGGATCCAGGTCAATAGACAGGGAGGGAACTCTTTCCTGAGCACACAGGCGAGAAGCTGCCACCAGTCCATTTCCCAGGCGATCAATGTAAACCAGATGGGACGGAGGGATAAGCTCCAGGTCATGCAGTCGTAATTCGTCAGTAGTCGTATTATGCAGGGCTGGCAGGAACCAGGTGTCATCTGGAATATCGATGCCCTGCTCGCTGAGCAAACGACGCACCTGCGGCTTGTTTGCCATCTGTGCCAGCACTCTGCCACTTACCAGCCCATGGTTGCCACCGCATGCACCACAATCCAGCGCAGACTCATAGGGGTTATTTTCCGAGGTACTACCATGTCCGACCAACAGTACAAAGCGGGAAAAGTTTTGCGTCAATCCAATCGTTCGCAGGGCTGTGCCAACGTAGGTAACCTGCTCATCCAGGGTAAACCCGATGCGACCTAACTGTTCTATCTGCCGATGAGCAAAATCACCGTTAATGCGATAGACCCCCTGCAGCCGACCAACGAAAGCATAGGCCTGTTCATCCGCAAGGTTCAGCGATTCCGCAAATATTCCGGCAGCAGGCTGATGACCCAGGGCTGCTTCACGCAAATCCCGCACAATATCATCAGTTATTTTCTCAGGCTCCAGACCAAACTCATGCTGAACCGCCTTGACGATGACCGCCCGCTGTACAGCTCGCACAATGGAATCAGCCTGCTCACGGCTCAGTTTATCGAGCAGCAAGCGAGTCGATGGTTTTTCCGCATGCATATGGCGGCGCCACCTGTTGTAGGTTTGCGGCGCAATAGTCTTGCCAACCATGTCAAAACCAAACAGGAGGCCAATGGCCTCAACCGTAACAAACGGTGTTAGCACAGATTCTTTCAACTCATGCAGCGCTCTTTCCAGAACCGGGATAGCAGCATCTTCCTGAGGTGCAGCTGCGGTAATTTCAGGCACCAGGTTTTTCGGTGTCAGAATTACAGGGCATAAATGTGTTTCACCACCTTTACCCAGTTCCATAAAGCTGACTGGCACTCCGAAAAATCCAGCTATACCAAAGGTCTGATAATCACCAATGGTCTCAAGATGACGGCGTATTCTTTCTGAACGTGTATCGATACAGAACATTGCCTGTGCAAAAGGTCGTTTAGGCTGGGAATCCTGGTCCTGTGATACTGGCGTCAGACCATTCATCAAGCGCCCAATCGCCTTGGATTCCATGGCACGAAGCCATAACATGCCTTCCTGCTGTTCAAAATCCAGGATGATATCCTGCAGTCTTGCAATATCATGCGCACCCAGTTGCTTGAGCGCATCACTGTTATCTGACAGTTTTGCCAGTTTTTCAAATCTCGCGGCCTGGTGCCTGGCTTCATCATCACGCTTGGCAGCTATGTACTGATAAAACACAGATTCCAGTTGTTTTTCGTTTCCTGCCTCCAGTACACCTGATACCCGATGTGCCATCGCCGGTAATATGCCTTTACCATATAGCTCGTGCCTTAGATACGCCTCAACAGTTTTGGACTGTATTGTCTCTTCAATGGCATCAACGGTGTGCGCGAAACGCTTCATCTTCCGACTATTCAATAAAGCCAGCGCCAGAGTAAGTCGTATCGCCATATAGTCAATCAAGTCTCCGGGATACTGTTCTGCCCAGTAATAATGCTTGGCACTGGTACGCCATCGAATAAAACCAACCCATCCATGCAGTCGAGACAATTCACGGGTAAAGTAATCCATCCATTGATCTTCTGGAATCCCAAGCTGCTGCATGACATAGGCAATAATGCCTTCAGGGGTGTCAGCCATTTCCAGGATTCTACTAATATGAAAACCCCTGAGAAAAAATCGCAGATTACGCTTGGCAACGTCTCTCCAGGCAGTGAAGAAACCCTGTTCCCTTCCGGGCATCTCCCATACCGATTGGCCCTCATCAAAAAAGTCCAGACAGCTTTTTATTACTAGTTCATCCAGCTCATTAGCGATATCGGTACCGAACAGGGTATCAACGACTTCATAAACAAGGCGATCACCCAGCAGTTTTTCGCGAAGCCGCTCTTCTAATAAGTTAATATCAATCTCAGTACCGGGCCGTACACTGTTGCCACTCATCACGGCATGCACATCGTCAGCGTCGGCTACTGTGTTGGTCAAGACAAAAGGTAACTCCATTTCAGTAAGCAGAAACATGAGCCATTTTGTAAGATCTATACCTTCAATCTGATCTTTTGTTTTGACAAAGTTTTCAATTGTCACCTCTACTGCTGATCTATTGATTTTCCCGGCAGCCAGGTACTGCTGATAAATCTTGCGAGGCAAGAACGTACGCCCATGAAATAATTTGTCAGCCTTTTCTACGGCATCCGCAAACGACATATTCTCCAGACCATGCAGAGGATTGTGATGTATGAAGGTTCGCATGGGCCAAAAGAATGGTATCGGCTCCGCTGCAATATAGATCATGGAACGGATTTTTAGGCTGGTTCCCAGTGCAATAGTCACAGCAGCCCTCCTGTAAGATAGATACCTGCGACCACCAGCAGGAGAAACATCCCCGCATAAAGCCAGGACAGGCCTGCACCAATATCCTGAATTTTCTCGCCGACTATTGGCCCGACTACCAGACCCTGCAATAGACGGGCACTGGCCCATGCCCATAAAAGCCATGTCAACAACAGACAGACAACAACGCCTGGAGATGCATTAACAATTGTGGCCAGCAACAGAAAAAACGCAGGGAAGACAGGCGTTGCCGTTGCCGCTAACACCGCAAATACCAGCACACCGGCAAGCCTGGGGGTAGTCAATGCAAGCCCGCCGTAAAGATCTGTATATGCAGCTCCAAAACGTAGTTCAATGTGCCTGTCCAGAAGCGCTAACAATGCCAGTGGTATGGAAAACCCCAGTGCCAACAGGTAAGGAAAGTCATTGCTTACGCCCCCATTCAACGCAATCCACAGTAAAGACCAGGCCGAGGTCGCAAGAAAACCAATCCATAGACCCATTTGCCGGACTGCCAACAATCGAAATGCATAAAGGATTGCTGTTGAGACTGCCCAGATTATTACCCAGTCGGGTAGAGGTTCCTCGACGCCATGCAGAATATAAATACCTACCAGCGGCCAAGCCAGCAAAACTACACCACGTAGCGCAGGATAAGGCAACCGCTCAAACACCACGTTAAATATGATGCTCAACGGAAACAGGGGCAGGAATATGCCAATTATTATGAGCTTTACGGCCTCCATCATCCCCACCTCAACAGCACATTGAGCCGCGAGGATGCGGCCAGTACATTACGGCTCAGGCCGGTATAAAGATCATTAATGTAAAATTCCCTGGATATCAGCGCATAAAAATTCAGCCAGACATTACTGATAGATTTATCGTGGTGTCCCAGATGCCGTTGTGTGTAATAAACGCGTATCCATCCTGTAACGATAATGAAGGTAGTGATCGTAATCAGTACATCAAATGATAGATGGTTAATTCCTGCCGCCGCATACAACTGCGAGGCAAATTCCGGATTAGGGTAAAGGTACTGATCAAATGCATGGCTGATTAACGTGTAGCCAACAACAACGATAATGAATGAAACGACAATCAAGCCAACCAGACGCCAGGGGTTTTGTGCACTCATGTGATAGGTAGAAAACAGTAGCTGTGCTCCTGTTACCCAACCAAAAAACAGCAGAATGATCGCACCCTGCTTTTGAAACAGGTCAGGCGCCACTGCCAGGTGGGATATCAACAGTACGAATACTGGAACGATCAAGGTAATAGCAGCCATAATCAGCCATGGTTGCTTGTAGCTTGGGGATTGTCTCTCGACGATAAAGGTATACAAGTCATCTTTTGGCACACCATCATCCTGACGTGCTTCGCCGATGATACTGCCGGCACTGAGGAACAATGTACCCTTGAATAAACCATGCGCAATCAGGTGAAAGATGGCGAGTGAGAATGCACCGACACCACATTCCATGATCATGAAACCCATCTGTCCCATGGTGGAGTAGCCCAGCGACTTCTTGACATCATTTTGGCTCAGCATCAGCACAGAACCAATGACTGCAGTTACAAGACCTACAATGAATATCCAATGCAGCACATCGCCAGAGTAAATATATACCGGGGCAAATCGGTTAATCAGAAAGCCCCCCGCATTCACAATGCCCGCATGCATGAGGGCTGAAACCGGCGTCGGGCCCTCCATGGTGTAGGGCAACCAGGTATGCAATAAAAACTGGGCTGAGCGCGCAAAGGCCGCAAGTGCAACCAGCGCACCCGTCACTTCGGTCACAGGCAAATCCAGGTAAGTAACGGCATTGGGGTTTTGCGAGATTCGCTCAAAGAGCACCGGCAATGACCAGCTGCCATAGGTATGAAATAACAACATGGCCGCCAGCACCAAAGGCAAATCACCCAGTCTATAGGTGATCAGCGTCCAGAAGCCGTAGCGATAGGCAGAATGACTGCGCATATCGTGGCCCAGCAAGAAGTACAGCAGCACTCCAACCAGGTACCAGGAAATCAGCAGGGTAATAAGATCGCCGGCAGCGACCATCACCAAAAGCGCTGCGGTCATGAGGTCAAGCAGCATGAAGAAACGTGAGTAACCTGCCTCTTCCGCCATGTAACGCACAGAATAGATACGAACGATGAGGCTAATACTGGCTATCACCAGCGCCATCAACACGCTCAAGGGGTCAAATAAAAGGCCACCCCAGGAGGAACCCAGCAGATGCAAATGCGCATCTTCACCCATGAGGCTTAAACCTACGAGATAAGCCGCCAGGGCAACTGTCAGGACACCACCTGAAACACTAATTTTTACAACGCCTCTTCCCAGCAGGCCACCCAACAAGTGAGTCAGTAATGCTGAAACCAGAGAAATCGCTGGTAACCATAAAACCAGTTGATTCATTGCCTATTTGCCCCTATTCGAGGAAAGCTGGATTTGAACATAACTTATTAAAATCAATATCTTATACTCTCACTGTACTTGGGCAGCGGCCAAGAATTCATTCAATAAACCCCTTCCGAGTGACCAAGCGAAACGATCAAATTTTCCCGGAGACGGAGATTAACAAAGATAAAACTAGATAATTATCAATAATTTGTATTTTAAATATCGCTAATTATCTATACGAATCAATAAAAAATCACCCGCCAGTGCCGTAATTATGACTTCAAACCGGATTTAGCACGGTATCGTAACGCCTCGCCAACTCGAGCAGCGCAACACCTTTATGCGGGAAGATATTTTCCGCACCAATTTCCTTATCCAGCTCAGCCCTGTAAATGGCTTCACGTATCTGTCGCTTCAGGCCCGACAACATCAGTGTCACGCCTGCAGCTTTCAAATCAGCTGTCAGGGCACGGAGCTTCTCTTCTCCAGTAGCATCTATCATATTGATACCACTTCCTAACACGAGCACAGCCTTGGCATTAGGATACTTGCTGATTGCTTTCATTACAGCCTGTTCGAAAAAAGCAGTATTGATAAATACAAGGGCAGCGTCAAAACGCATGACGATATAGTTCTCGGATATCGGTTTTAGATTACTGCTTTCTATGCCAGCCAGAGTCCCGTCATTGGTCATACCGACTATCTCGCTACGCGGTTTCATGACACCCAGCATAAATACCAGGGCGGTGAGTATCACACCTACCAGAACCCCGTCGGCGAGTTGTGGCGCCATTAACAATGTCGCCAGAAATGTAATAAACCCCACCACTCCATCGGACTTACTGACTCGCCAGGAATGAGTCAGTACTTTGAAATCAATCAGGCCGAATACCGCACTCATTACTATTGCTGCAAGTACCGATTTGGGTAAGTCATAAAAATACTGCGTGAAAAACAGCATAGTAATTACGACCGCAATTGCACTGATTACTGCATAGAAACCGCTACTCGCGCCGGCTTTTGCTGCGACAGCTGATCGTGAGAAGGAACCCGATACCGTATATGACTGGAAGAAACTACCGACAATATTCGCCAGGCCCTGACCAATAAGTTCCTGGTTTGGGTCAAGTTTTTCGCGCGTTTTGGCAGCTAATGCCCTGGAAATAGATGTCGCTTCCATGAACCCGATCAGCGCCATTACCAGGGCGAAGTCAAAGAGCGTAGATATCACACCCAGATCAAGGTCAGGCATAACAAAGGAAGGCAATCCTGCTGGGATATTACCGACTACCTGACCACCACCGGACAATTTGATCTTGTCACCGGAAATCCCATTATAGCGCCACTTGTCTTCGGCCCAGCCGTCTTCATCACTGCGTAAGCGATAATGTGTCTTACCATCTGATGATTCCTGAACCAGGGCAATCTTATGCACAGCAATACGCTGGCCATAAATCTTGCGCTTGAGACTATTTTCCAGCCCCTCCAAACGCAGCAATTCCGCCTCAGCAGCATAATCATGAGCATCACGCTGTAACAGTACACGTATCCGCAGTCTGATTTCGTCCTGTTGCGTCTTGGTTTTTATGAGTTCCTGCTGAGTTTTCACAAAATCAGACAAGGTATTGCGAGCAGTCTCATCATGTATCTGAGATAGCGATATTTCATCCACCTTTTCAAATCCAATCATGTGACTGATCACAGTCGCAACCAGGACCACGATCAAGACGCCCGGCAACTTGGGCGCAATTCGTTTAAGGAAAATCAGGGTAACTAATGTTCCCACTCCAAAAGCTATTGTCGCCAGATGCGCCTCAGGCAGTTGCGTAATCACGTTGAAGAGATCCTGTAGAAACATATCAGAACGTGACATCGGGACATTCAGGAAGGTATTCAGGAGCGACAGGCCTATAATCAGCGCTGCCGCATTGGTAAAGCCGTTTATAACTGGATGCGAGGCAAAATTAATTAATACACCCAGTCTTAAAACGCCCAAAGCCAGACGAAGCACGCCGACCATCAGTGCAAGTGTTACTGAGAGCTTGATGAACTCAGCGGTACCTTGCGTCGCGAGGGGCGCAATCGCGGCAGCAGACATAAGTGAGAGCATGGCAACCGGACCGGTATGCAGGAACCGGGAAACACCCCACATAGAAGCTACAATTACTGGCAGGAATGATGCGTAAAGACCGTACACCACGGGCAAACCCGCCAGCGCTGCATAGGCCATGGCCTGAGGAATCAGAATCATTGCTACCGTAATACCGGCAATGACATCACTACGTAAAGTCTCTCCTCGCATTGGAAACCAGCGTAAAAACGGAAAGAAATTGCGTAACATCAATCGTCCCTAATCTTCAGTTCTTTCGGAGTTGAAGGCTCACGCCCGTCAGCCATCTTCATGTGAGCCGATGAAACAAAAACCACCGGGTATAAAGTGGCCAGGCAGGTTGTCAACGTGTGGGCGTTGATTATAAAAGAGTTACCATTTATTAATATTTAATTATTCGTATTGGAAAGATAGATAATCGTCTATATTAGATAAATAACATCTGACTACCTAGCTTCTACAGGTCTGAGGCC
>JBFFRZ010000067.1:0-11165 GCA_041572715.1 Gammaproteobacteria bacterium | reverse complement strand
TTCTGCCGATACACGATACAGGATTGAAGAGCTTATATTGCAATCCGAGGAAAGTAGCCTGTCCATCACCGGCGACTGGAAGTATGAAGCTGATGCGGAAAACAGGCATCTGACGCAATTGCTGATTGATATAGACAGCGATGATTTTGGCAGGATGCTTGAGCGCCTTGGTTTTGATGATACTGTCAAGGGCGGCGATGGCTCACTGGAGGCGAATTTTCTGACAGAGTCATCGCCGCTGGATATGAATTTCTCAGTAGTGTCCGGCGACGTGCATCTTTCCATACTGAAAGGCGAAGTCGTTGAGGTTAATCCGGGTGGTACCGGCAGGATATTTGGCCTGCTCAGTTTGCAAACGTTGCCGCGCCGCCTGTCGCTGGATTTTTCAGACTTGTTTAGCAAGGGCATGAGCTTTGACGAGATTGACGGTGGTTTTACGATCAGCAAGGGTCATGCCTACACGAATAATCTCACCATGGATGCGCCCTCAAGCCAGGTGGAAATTTCAGGCAGAATCGGGCTGGAAGATGAAGATTATGATCAGCACGTTCGCGTTATTCCCAATCTGAGTTCAACACTGCCGATCGCCGGAGCGATCGCTGGTGGACCGGGGCTGGCGGTGGTCATGCTGATTACCCATAAGTTGTTGCAGGAGCCAATAGACAAACTGACCGAGTTTGAATACCGGGTTACCGGCCCCTGGAAGTCGCCCGAGATCACCAAAGTTGGCTCAAAGGAAAGTACGGCAGCAAGTGAAAACAAGGAGCCAACCGACAGTACGACAGGCAGTGATTCTTTATAACCGGTACAATTGAACCTGTAACGCAAGGCGGGATAACTCTATGACGACAGTTGCAGCAATACAGATGGCTTCCGGGCCAAATGTTACGGCCAATCTGCTGGAAGCGGAGAAATTACTGGGTCAGGCTGCTGACCTGGGGGCCAGCCTTGTGGTATTGCCGGAGAACTTTGCCTTTATGGGTGTCAGGGAAACGGACAAACTTGATGTTGCGGAAGATGAGGGCAAGGGACCACTGCAAAACTTCCTCAGGCAACAGGCAATCAAGCATAAGTTCTGTCTTGTTGGTGGGACGATTCCGATTAAAACTGTGGCCGGCGACAAGGTCAGGTCTGCCTGCATTTTGTATTCCAACGAAGGCGAACCACTTGGTCGTTATGACAAGATGCACTTGTTTGATGTGCAGATACCCGATAGCGGCGAGCATTATGCAGAATCCGAAGCTATTGAAGCGGGCGATCTGCCTTCATGCTACAAAACTCCGCATGGCAATATTGCGCTGGCGGTGTGTTATGACTTGAGATTTCCGGAGCATTTTCGCCTGCAAATGGATACAGGCATGGATATTATCGCCGTGCCTTCATCCTTCACTGCGCAAACGGGCAAATCACACTGGGAGATACTGCTCAGGGCCAGGGCCATAGAAAATCTTTCCTATGTTATTGCCGCGGCCCAGGGCGGTTTTCATGTGGGTGGCAGGGAAACCTGGGGACACAGTATGATTGTTGATCCCTGGGGTAATATTCTGAATAGCCTGGCCAAAGGCCCGGGGGTTGTGGCCGCTGATGTCAGCATGGAGCAGCTGGAGTCTATCCGCAAGGTCTTTCCGGTGCTCGAGCATCGTCGAATCAAGTGCGGATGAATTTTCCTGGGTACTTGTCTTTAGATTAACCACCAGGTAGCCAGTCCGAGAAAAGCCATAAAGCCGATGACATCGGTGACTGTGGTCAGCAATACGCTGCCGGCCAACGCAGGATCAATACCAATCCGTTTCAGCATGATCGGTATCGCGACGCCGGCCGTGGTTGCAACGGCCAGATTAATGACCATTGCTGCCGCGATAATCATGCCGATGGATTTACTGCCAAACCACGCGTAAGCGACCGAGGCGACCACCAGCGCCCATAGCAGGCCATTTAACGTACCGACAGAGATTTCTTTCAGCATCAGCCAGCGTGTGTTGGACTGTCCCAGTTGACCGAGTGCGATGCTGCGAATGACCAGCGTCAGTGTCTGGCTACCGGCGATGCCGCCCATACTGGCTACGATGGGCATCAGTACGGCCAGCGCAACACTCTGGTCAAGGGTCGCCTCAAATAATCCGATCACCCATGAGGCCAACAGCGCGGTTAACAGGTTGATGCCCAGCCAGATGGCTCGTTTGGAGGCGCTGGGTATGATTGGTGCGAAAATATCATCCTCTTCATCCAGTCCGGCCATGCGCATTAAATCCTGGTCGGCTTCATCCCGTATTACGTCGACGACGTCGTCAATGGTGATTCGACCGAGCAGGTGATTGGTCTTGTCCACAACCGGCACGGAGACCAGGTCCTGTTGCTCAAAATACTGCGCAACTTCTTCAGCGGGTGTATCAGCCAGCAAGGCCTGGCTTCCCGACGACATGACATCCTTGACAAATAAATCCACATCACTCGTCAGGATGGTGGTCAGCGGCAAGGTGCCAAGCAGGTTATCATTGCGGTCTACCACGCTAAGGTTATCAGTCAGTTCGGGTAAATCGCCACGAATACGCAGGTAACGCAGCACGACATCAATGGTCACATCTCCGCGGACGGTGACGATATCGATATTCATCATGCCGCCGGCACTGTCTTCCGGATAGGAGAGGATTGATTCCAGGCGCTGACGATCCTGAATGTCCATGGAAGTCAGCAGTTCCTGGGTTACTACTTCTGGCAGGTCACCAAATACGTCGGCAAGATCGTCCATGTCCATGACGATGGCTGCGGCTAGCAGCTCGTCATTTTCCATGACATCAATCAGGTTGGCGCGTACCTCCTCGTTTACATGAGCAAGGGTTTCACCCTGTAAATCAGGGTCAATGAATTGCCAGATGAAGTAACGTTTACTACGGGGCAGTGATTCAAGCAGGTGGCCAAGTTCAGCAGGGTTTAGCGTGCCGATCATGGGCTGAACGACACTCAGGGTACCTTCACTTACCGCGGCATTGATATCTTCAAGTCGGGTGGGTATGCGCTGTTCTGCATTCTGTTCTTGCATTCGCTTGACCCGCTCCGGCAGATTGTAAGATTGCAGGCGAGTTTAGCGGCTATGGCGTCTGCGCTTCAAGCACACAGCCGGATTTATTGATTAATGAGCGTTAATGCCGTGCAGGATGTCGTATATATGAGCACTCTCACTGCTTTGCATGACCTTGCGCACTGGTCTAGTGAGTTTTGCAATACTGGTGTGTTTAATGACTGATTTTACTTCCAGTAACGAAGAAGGCTGCATGCTGAATTCTCTCAGACCCAGGCCAAGCAGCAGGCGAGTAAATCTTGTATCGCCGGCCATTTCACCGCACATGCTGACGGGAATACCGGCCTTCTTGCCTGCGTCGATCGTCACCTTGATCAGTTGCAGAATTGCCGGATGCATCGGGTCGTAAAGATAATTAACTGCATCATCTACCCGGTCGATAGCCAGCGTATACTGAATCAGGTCATTGGTGCCTATCGACATGAAGTCGCAATGAGGGGCGAACATGTTGGCAGCAATGGCTGCCGCTGGTACCTCGATCATGGTGCCAATCGGGATGTTCTCATCGAACCTGATACGTTGACGTCGTAATGCACCCTGTATGGTCTGCACATGGGTCCTGACCTGGCGTATCTCATTCACTGTGCTGATCATGGGTATCATCATGCGGACCGGGCCATATGCGGACGCTCTCAGTATCGCCCTGAGTTGTGTATGAAACAGTTCCTGGTCCTGCAGGCACAATCTTATGGCCCGCAGTCCAAGGGCCGGATTACTGGGCAAAGGTGTATCAGATCGCCCGCTGTCTACCTGTTTGTCAGCGCCCAGGTCCAGAGTCCGGATGGTCACGGGGGCGCCTTTCATACGCCGAATCATGCTGCGATAGGCACTGAACTGTTCTTCTTCCGATGGCAATTGCTCACGGTTCATGTACAGGTACTCGGTGCGTAACAGTCCTATGCCGGTGCAACCGGATTTTTTGGCGGCACGAATATCATCCGGTAATTCGATGTTCACCTGCAATGAAATGTGTTGTTTATCCATCGTAACTGCAGGTTCATCACGTAATGCCTGTAATGCTATCTGCCTTTTTCGATACTCTCGTGACTTGTATCGGTACCAGGCCCTGAGTCTTTTATCGGGGGAAGCAATCAAGGTGTTCTTTTCGCCATCGATGACGATTTCTTCACCCGGGTGCAACAACTGGCGTGCGTCATGCACGCCGACCAGGGCCGGGATGTTGAGACTGCGCGCAAGAATGGCACTATGCGACAGCGGCCCGCCAAATTCGGTAATAAAACCGGCTACTCCTGCCTGGTGGACGGTGATGATCTCTGCCGGGCTCAGGTCGTCTACAACAATTACCTTCAGTGCCAGGTCCTTGCCATTGACCAGGTCTGACAACGTTGTCTCGTTCATGAGTACGCGCTGTATTCTGCTGACGACATGTGCAACATCATCACGCCTCGTTTTCAGGTAAGGGTCGTCGATCTCCTCAAAAACCCTGAGTAATATTTCATGCTGTTTTTGCAGGGCCCATTCGGCGTTACATCTTGACTGGCGGATGATGTCTACCGGCGCTTCATACAGTGTCGGGTCACCCAGCATTAACAGATGTGCATCTATGAATGAGTAAATATCTGCCGGTGTGTTTTCCGGAATCAGCTGGCCGATATCCACTAGCTGCTGCTTGGCTGTTTCGACAGCCAATTGATATCTTCCTGCCTCTGAATCTATCTGGTTGCCTGCCAGTTTACGGTGAGTGATATGTATGTGGCTGCGAGGAATTATTGTTGCGCTGCCATTGGCTATCGCATTGGATACACCCGTACCTGTGAGTTGCAATGGCACCATGGTTACTCGTTAAACCCCTGGTTGACCAGGCTGCTCAGCTCTTCAACAGCCTGCTGTTCATCATTGCCTTCCGCATTGATGATAATTTGTGTGCCTTGTGAGGCAGCCAGCATCATCATGCCCATGATGCTTTTGCCGTCGACATCCTTCTCGCCATCCTGAATACGGATTTTGCTGTCAAACTTGCTGGCCAGCTTGACGAAACTCGCAGCGGGCCGGGCATGTAGCCCCTTACGGTTGACAATGGTTACAGTTCGCGACAGTCCCATTGACAGGAGCTTGATTGCTACGCCGCCGCATGCTGCTGCCATTGATGAATCAGGCTGAGCACTTCATCTGCTGTCTGGGCATTTCGAATCTGGTCGCACATTTCCTTCTGCATGAAAAGTTCTGCCAGTTGCGCAAGCAACTGCAGATGTTCCTCGTCTGCCGAATCCGGAACGATCAGGGCAAAGACCAGGTCGACTGGCTCGTTATCCGGTGAGTCATAGTCGATGGCATCGGTAAGTGTAGCCAGTGCGCCCATCGGGGCTTCAATACCTGCGAGGCGACAGTGGGGTAGCGCAACACCGACTCCAAGGCCGGTGCTACCAAGCCGCTCGCGGGCGATCAACTGGTCAAATATTTGTTCGGTGGTGTGGGTCGTCAGCGAGGCAGACAGCGCCCCGCTGAGACATTCCAGAACTTTCTTCTTGCTGCCCGCCTCCATGCGGGCCCGTACTCTTTCCCGATTGAGTAAGCTGAAGATTTTCATCACATTTACTCAGCTGCCGCACGTGCAGGTTTTTCTGCACGGTGCCTTTCCTCAGCATGTTTTTCCTTGTACTTCTTCACCTGGCGGTCGAGCTTGTCTACCAGTGTGTCAATTGCTGCATACATGTTTTCCTTTGTGGAATCAGCGAATACCTGGCTACCGTTAAGTTGAATGGTTGCCTCGGCACGATGACGTAGTTTCTCTACACTCAAAATGACATGTGAGTTGGTTACATGATCGAAATGACGCTCAAGTCTACTCATCTTTTCATTGACGTAATTACGTAATGAATCAGTGATATCTACATGATGTCCTGTTAAGTCGATATGCATAATGCAGTCTCCTCGGTTGTGATAATCAGGCGCGTAAGCGCCTTTCGTTAGAAGGGGGAATCAGCAGGCTTTCACGGTACTTTGCCACCGTGCGTCGGGCTACTTTTATCCCTCTTTGTTCAAGTAACTGGGCCAGCTTGTTGTCGCTGAACGGCTTTCTGTCATCTTCATCAGTAACCAGCTTTTTAATCATGGCGCGTATCGCGGTGGATGAGCATTCGCCCCCGCTGGCGGTACTGACATGGCTGGAGAAGAAATATTTTAATTCAAAAATACCCCTGGGTGTGTGCATATATTTCTGCGTAGTCACCCGGGATATCGTTGATTCATGCATCTCAATGGCATCGGCAATGTCGCGTAATACCATTGGCTTCATATGCTCTTCACCGTGCTCAAGAAAATCCTGCTGCTGTTCGACAATCAGGGAAGCCACCTTGAGCAAGGTGTCGTTACGATTGCTAAGACTTTTCAGAAACCAGCGGGCTTCCTGCAGATTGTTTTTCAGAAACTGGTTGTCACGACTGTTGTCTGCACGCTTGATCATGCTGGCATAGTAGTCATTGACCTTGATCTGGGGCGCGATATCGCCATTCAGGGATACCTGCCACCGACCCTTGTGCTTCCTCACCAGTACATCCGGTGTGATGTATTCCGTGGGTATGGAATCAATGGCGCTGCCGGGGCGCGGATTGAGTTGCTGTATCAGTTCCACCGCGTGCTGTACATCCTCAATTTCCACCTGAAGTTGTCTGGCTATAGCGGCATAGTCCCGTCGGCAAAGCAGGTCGAACTGGTCATTGATGATTCTCAGCGCGATCTGGCCATTCTCATCGGCTGAAGAAGAATTCTGTAACAACTGGATGCGCAGGCTGTCCCTGATATCACGGGCCCCGACACCCGCAGGATCCAGGTGCTGAATCATGTTGAGCACCGCGAATACTTCTTCAGTGCTTATTTCGAGTGATGCATCGAAAGAGGCATGTATTTCATCTGGTGAGACTTCCAGGTAACCATCCTGGTTGATCGAGTCGATAATCGCGTCGGCGATTAACCGGTCGGTATCACTTAGCGGCAGGATATTGATTTGCGATGCCAGGTAACTGTGCAGGGTCTGGCTGGTCTCCGGGTAGTCCAGGGGTTTGTCGGCGCCTGTGTACTGGTTCTGGCTGCTGCTGGAGGTTCTGGAGGACCAGGGCAGGTCTTCTTCGCGAGCTGAGTAGTCTGCAGCTGCCTGGTCTCGGGTATCAATATCCGTACTCTCTTCAGCGAGATTTTCTACTGTCCCGCTGTCGTCTGCGTCCGGGGGGGCGTCGTCAAAATTATCCTCAAACTCAAGTAGCGGGTTCGACTCAACGGCCTGCCGGATTTCCGTTATTAGATCCAGTGAAGAAAGTTGTAACAGTTTGATGGCCTGCTGTAACTGTGGCGTGATGGACAGTTGCTGCTTCAGGCGCAGTTGTAGACTTTGCTTCATCCGATGTTCTGATTTTTTTGAGAGTTCCTCATCCCTAATATGAATTGTAAATCATAAAATTCTGCTTTGCAGAAAACATGCCAACAAATTGACAGTGGTCAATGCAGCATAACCACAGGTAAATTATGGAATTCGGCGCGGCCTGCAGGATGGCAACTCCGCTGGCCGGCGCCCGCTAGCCAACCAGGCTGGCTAGCGCAATAAGTACGAAGGTGACACCGATCAATACCAGTATGGTGATACCAACGTTTTTTGCGATGCCAAGATCTCCGTCCTGTATCATTTTTGCAATCTCCTGTTGATGGTGACGCCGAAATTGTTGCTGATCCGGCCGGACGTGTTTTTGATATTTATCAGTACAATTAAGTGATGTTTTGCCCGGCATGCTGGAATATGCTCCTTGTTACGCCGCTATTGCTCATTTAATGGGCAAAAAGTCATAAAATAACCATGTCATGACCGAAGATATTTACTGTTACTCACAGCGTATGCTCAACCCCTATCGTGGGATTTTCTGCTGCATTCGGTACCTGTCTGCGGAGGCCGTAACCGCAGACGGGGTGAACTGGGATATCTATGTGAGTAATGACGCGCTTCGCGAGGGTCTGGCCGATGATGTCGTCATACAGACGAGTGATATACGCTACGGGAAATGGTCCCCGCATCATGGCTTGCGCAGGGGGCCGATGTATCCTTCGGATGACTTTCGCAGAATGGAAGACATGGGACACGTGGTTTTCCGGCATCTGACAAAGGTATATCGGCAGGTGCCTTTCCGTTTTGCTGATAGCATAGAACACTGGTTGCTGGACCAGTCAGGGGAGCCGCTGGCTTTGCTGGAGAGCGTGCTCGAGCAGACCGATATCATGCCCGCTACCGTTAGCCAATGGCAGTGTGGTATGCACTGTCTCGATGAATTCCAGAGTGAGGCACTGACAGGACATTATGCCGGCTCAGTATCCGCCGGGCAGTGGCTGATGCGGATGGTTGCCGAACTGGCAGGAGACAAGGTCAACACAATCTGGGTAGCCAGGCGGGCCGATGGTAGTGGGGCGTGCCTGCATACAAATGAATCAATTGATGCTGAACGGTTTCCGGTACTGCCATTGCGACATGATGCCATGGGTGGATTAATGGGTGAGGTCATGCGTGAATACATGCAATGGCAGGCACCGTGGTTATTGCAGCTGGATCATCTATCTGAAGATCTGCGTCGTCAGCTTGAGGTCTCCGCGGCCAAGCAGGCGATGGCCATGGATAAACTGCATCGACTTTATCCGTATATGCTGGATGAAGGTGTGCTGAGCGCGGCGCGCGTGGAGGCGGCCATGCGCAGATCATTGCAGGATGAGCCTGAGGAATCGCCACCGGATAATCGACAGGCAACATACTACATTGAGCCGGACAAGCGTCCGTTTCAATAGTGGCGCGGCTCGTGTGCCAGGAAAATTGCCCGGGCTTTACCGGGCTGCATCAGCCGCGGAAGGCAGTTTATAGTTGAAAGTCATGGCCGAGATAAACTTCTCGGACACGCGCATCCTGTAGAATATGTCCCGGTTCACCCTCAGCGATGACCTGGCCTTCATTGATGATATAGGCGCGGTCACAAATACCCAGTGTCTCGCGTACATTGTGGTCTGTTATCAGTATGCCGATGTTCATGTCCCGCAGATGTGCGACCAGCTGCTGAATGTCACCAACTGATATGGGATCAACTCCGGCAAAAGGTTCATCCAGCAGCACGAAGCGGGGCTCCGCGGCCAGTGCCCTGGCGATTTCCACGCGTCGGCGCTCTCCACCGGACAGGCTGATTGCACTGGCATCCTTCAGATGACCGATATGCAGTTCATGCATTAGCTGATGTGCCTGTGCTTCGCGTTCGCCCTGATCCAGTTCGGCACGGGTTTCGAGGATCGCCATGATATTGTCATTGACACTCAGCTTGCGAAACACAGAAGGTTCCTGCGGCAGGTAACCCAGCCCCATCCGCGCACGCTTGTGCATCGGGTAGCGGGTGATGTCCTGTTTGTCGAGATAAATGCTGCCCTGGTCGCAGCCGATCAGGCCCACCATCATGTAGAAACAGGTGGTTTTGCCGGCCCCGTTTGGCCCGAGCAAGCCAACGACTTCGCCACTGTTTACATCCAGTGATATTCCGTTAACGACCTTGCGGCTCTTGTAGGCCTTGGATAGATTGCGGGCGCTCAGGGTAGGCATTAGGGGCCCTTACTTAGTGGGCTGGATCGTCATGCGAATTCTGCCTTTTTTCTTCTTGCCGGTATCCGTCGTTCCTATATTGCCTTTCATTTTGATGACGTCATTCTTATTGTCGTACTCGATTATATTTCCGGTGTAGACGTTGCCTTCCTGTGTTACGCGGGCATCCCGTTCAAGCCTGACCAGGTCTCTTTGCGGGTAGACTTGCAGTTTGCTGGCTTTTGCCGTGACATCCTCTTTTTTATTGTCCGGTCGCTGGCGATAGGTCGCCGGTTTGCCGACCACGGTGACTATCTTGATATCACCATCGGCTTTTTCTATTACCAGGGTTTCGCCGGTCACATGCAGGGTGCCCTGGCGGACATCGATATTGCCGCGGTATACCGTCAATCCTTTTTTGTCGTCGATTTCCACCGAGTCTGCTTCAATTGTCATAGGCTTGTTCTTGTCACTGGACAGCGCAAAAACATTGGGTGAAACCAGCAGGAGTGAAAACAGCAGTAGTTGTAGTCTATGGTTCATGCTTGCCCCTAACATTGGAAAATAACCGGTACTTTTCATGTTTCAGCCATCCCTGCATGCCGATACCTCTCATGGTGTGTTTACTGGTGCTGATGGTAATGGCCTTGTTGGTTTCAACGTAATCACGCGCACTATCCAGAAACAGTTTCTCGGTTTTGATTGAAAGCGAATCATCTTCCCCGCGTTTTTCCCGGTTAATGTCTACCGCGCCAGTCAGCATGACGTGATCACCCTCGTTGCTGATCCGGGCGTTATCGGCGCGGACATTCAGTGGTGCCCTGTTTTCACGGTATGCCTGCATGTCCAGTTGTTCGACTTCCAGGCTGTCATCTGCGGGATAGCGTATCAGTGAACGCCCGGTCGCATGGTAACCCAGTGCTCCATCCGGGTCATAGTTGTCCAGGGTGAACCCCTTCATGTAGAAGTCGGGACGATTGGTTTTCTCCCGCAATGCTTCATTATGGGAGGTGCTGATAATGTTCTCCATCCACCAGATGATGCCTGCCGTGACGACGAGAAAAACCAGTGAAATGAAGCGACCTGACGTCATTGTCTATCCAGCCAGATCGGGCAGATACTTCGCCCATTCAAGGTCCAGAAGGTCCTGGGCCTTCAGTAGCATTTCACAGACATCACGACCGGCTCCTTCACCACCGGCGCTCGGCGTTTTCCAGTGGCTGTAGGCAGTCACCAGTGGATGAGCATCCTGTACCGCAATGGCCAGTCCGACCTGGCTCAACACGGGTATGTCAACCACGTCATCCCCGACAAAGGCGACCTGTTCTGCAGACAGCCCGGTTGCGGCGAGCATATCTTTTAATGCAGAAGCCTTGTCATGCTGGCCCTGGTAAATGATATCAATGCCGAGGTTGGCCGCACGGTGTTCAACGACCTTTGAGGTCCGACCGGTAATAATTGCGGTCTGTATGCCGTTGTTGTGCAGCATTTTAAAACCATGGCCATCACGTGAGTTGAATGCCTTGTATTCCTGTC